>DNWZ01000740.1 GCA_003506095.1 Planctomycetaceae bacterium
TACATCAAGCAATTGAACGAAACACGCGAGTTTCGCCGTCGTCCGATCGTCACGACGCTAGAACCGCTTAGCACTTTCTACGTCGCTGAAGAGTATCACCAGGATTACTTCCGCCTCAACCCGGCTGCCGGGTATTGCCAGGCAGTTGTGCGGCCCAAGGTGATGAAGTTCCAAAAAGAGTTCAAGGACCAGGTCAAGAAGGACTGATCGCCAACGGGTGCGATTTTCGATTAGGCTCGTAGCGTTTTTTCAGTTTCAGGATTCGATGGGTTCATGAGTCAGTTTTTTGATATCGTCCGCGATGGAACGAGCGTTCAAATCGAGGTCGCCGATGAAGTTATGCTTCAACGCGTCGGCCCTCACGGGGCCACAGCCCCAGAGGCGAACGCCGCTGAGTCGGTTGCCGAAGCGCTTGCGAATCCGCACCAATTCTTGCCGCTTTCGGACATGCTGGTTCCCGGCGATCATTTAGCGATCGCCCTGGAAACCGGATTGCCCGATTGTGGCTCGATTGTTCAGGGCGTTTTACGAGCCGTCGAGCAGTGCGAACTCAGCAAGGTTGAAGTCGTTGTCGCCGATTCGCTGGACGCCGATTCGTTGGATTGTTTGAAGCGCGGGTTGCCTGACAATGTGCAACTGACGATTCATCGTTTGGGCGATCGTGGCAGCGAGCGATACTTGGGTGCCGATGAGGATGCCGAGCCGATTCGTTTGAACCTGTCGTTGGTCGATGCCGACTTTGTGTTACCGATCAGCGTGATGCGTGTGACCGATCCGCTCGTTGGCGGGCCGAGCGCGGATGCGTTGTTTCCGGGAATGGTTGACGACGGGCAACTGAAACGGCTGCAGCGATCGACATTGCGTTCGATCGAAAAGCATGAGAATTACCACAACGATTGGGCTGCGGGTCAGTCGGAGCAGGTCCGTTGGGCGTTGGGTGTGCAGTTGATGTTGGCGGTTGAAGTGAACGCTGTGGGCGGTGTTGGACGAGTGATCGCTTCGTCGCCCGAGTCGTTGCGTGAGGCGATACGAACGCATTTTACCCAGACGCGTGGTGGCGGCGAACAAGGCTCATCGGATGTTGTTGTCGCTTGCGTCGATGGCGGGGCGTCGCAGCAAAGCTTGGAAAACTTGGTTCGTGCGGCGCTGGTGGGGCGCAGTTACGCGTCGCCGGCGGGATCGGTCGTTTTGGTCACGGATTTGAAATCGCTGGGCCATCGCGACGGTTTGGAAGATTCGTTTGACGACGATTTGGCACCGCAGGGGCAAGACGCAAACGCAATCGAGTCGACTTACGATTACGAAGCTGACGAACGGGCACCGGAACCGGTGGCGCCAGTCGCTACGGCCATGTCACAGCCCGCTTTTGCTCGAAAATTACTCAGCGAATTGATCAACCACATCGATTCGTCGCGGCGATATTTGCTCTGGTCGGCGTGTGAACCTGAGGTCGCTGAAGCGTTCGGATTCGGAGTCATCACTGACACTGCGGCGGTTTCGCGATTGGTGAACCAGCACGACCAATGCTGCTGGATTCGTGCCGCACAGACCGCACCAGACGCGGGCGTGTTGGCTTCATTCACTTCCTCATGAGTTCGCTGAGCGTCTATCCGGAAAAGGGTTCTGACCCTTTGGACGCGGCTTGCGGCCAGCGAAGGAACATCGATGGAACCTGACGACGAACTGTGCCTTTGTTTTCACGTCACCCGCCGAAAGGTGGAACAGTTCTTGCGGACCAATCGCCCCGCCGTGGCCAGTCAGTTGAGCGAGTGTTTTGGTGCGGGGACCGGGTGCGGTTGGTGCCGACCGTTTTTGAAACGGCTGCACGAACAATCACTTCATGGCACATCCGCTGGCCAAAATGATTTGCTGCCGGCGGCGGAGGAGTATTCGGTGGCAAGACAGTCCTACCGAGCCAGCCAACGGACGAAGTCTGACGAGCCATGAATTACCTCGCCCACGGCTATCGGTTTCTCGATTCGCCCTATTTCTTGGCCGGAACGGCGACGCCCGATTGGTTGTCGGTGATTGATCGCAAGGTTCGCGTGCGATCACGAGCGGCGACTGGACTGGTCGACAGCGATGACGAACCGACGCGGCAAATCGCCAGCGGCATTGTCCAGCATTTGGCCGACGACCAGTGGTTTCACCAAACGCGGGTCTTTGCCGAAACGAGCCTTCGGTTTGCCGTGGAATTGCGAGATCGATTGCCGGGCGATGAAGGTTTTCGCCCGAGTTTTTTGGGGCACATCTTGGTCGAAGTGCTGATCGATGCGACGCTGATCGAGCGTGATCGGTCGTTGGCGGATCGATATTACGACGCCATGGATAACGTTTCGGGTGTTAAGGTCCAGCAGGTTGTGAACGCGATCGCCAAGGTGCCAACCGATCGCTTGGACGGTTGGATTTCGCGTTTTCGGCAAGTGAAGTTTTTGTACGACTACCTGGACGATGCCAAACTCTTATTCCGCATGGAGCAGGTGATGGCTAGGGTGGGGCTGCCTCCGTTGGGCGAGCATTTGGAAACCTGGTTACCGTCGGCTCGTCGAATCGTTGCCGATCGCTGCGATGAACTGCTGACCAAGCCGCTGGAAATCATCGTTGCGTAAACCAATGTCTCGGTCCGTGCCTGTTGTCGCGGCGCGAAGCGGGTAAAGTATTGGCCTCTTTGACCCCTTCCCCCCGCTACTCTCTCCAACCACGAGAAGACAACCGCCATGAAGTACGGCATGAACCTATTGCTTTGGTCCGGTGAAGTCACCGATTCGCTGTTTCCGGTGATCGAGGAAATCAAGAAGATCGGTTTCGATGGCGTCGAAATGCCCATCTTCAACCTCGACCTCGATTATGCCGCAATCGGCAAGCGTTTGGACGACCTCGGATTGGGACGCACCGGGGTCACGATTCGCAACGAGCCGGACAATCCGATCTCGTCGGATCCGGCGGTTCGCAAGCTAGCTGTGGAAAACAACAAGCGAACGCTGGATGTCTGTGCGGCCGCGGGGATCGAAACGCTGGTCGGCCCGTACCATTCGGCAATCGGTGTCTTTAGCGGCGCGGGGCGAACGGACGACGAGTTCAAATGGGGCGTCGACACCATGCGCCAAACCGCAGAGTACGCTGGGCAGGTCGGCGTGAAATTGGCGGTCGAGTGGCTGAACCGTTTCGAATGTTATTTCCTGAATTGCGCCGCAGACACCAACGAGTTTGTCCGTGCGGTCGACCATCCGGCCTGTGGCATGATGTACGACACATTCCATTCGAACATCGAAGAAAAGTGCATCAAGTCGTCTCTGGCCGCTGGTGGCGACAAATTGTGCCACATTCACATCAGCGAAAATGACCGCAGCACGCCTGGCCAAGGCGGTGTGAATTGGGACAAGACTTTCGACAGCATTGCCGAGATCGGTTATGACGGTTGGATGGTCGTCGAAGCGTTCGGATTGGCACTGCCGGAAATCGCCGCAGCGACCAAGATTTGGCGCAAGATGTTTAAGGATGAATTGACGCTGGCGACCGACTCGTTGAAGTTCATGCACGAGCAAATGGCGAAGCGATCGAAGTAGGTTTGGGCCACACGATCCGCACAGGCGATACAGAGTGGCCAGGTTTCAGATGGCGAGGCGCAATTCTGCCCTCGCAAGCGACCGTTAGTCGGCTTGCAAGGCGGTTTTGACTTATGAGAAATGCGGTGGGCGATTGTTTGCGCCCTAACGTGTTCGACTTGCGCGACATCGTTTTTTGGCGATGACGGCAACTCGAAAGACCTCTCGTTCAACCGCAATCCGCCGAGTTTTGTTATGACTGCAACGATTGACCAGCCTCAAACGGAAATCAATACAAACGAAGATTTGCGTTTGATCGAAGGCCGTTTGGACCAACTCTCCGACATGCTGGAACCGGAGCCAAGCATGGTGATGGCAGGCGAATCGATCGATTCGTTGAAGCTGGGAAACTACCGCCTCGACATCGCCAAGGTGATTGACCAGGCGATGGCAGAAACAGCGGTTTGGTGGATTCCTGATCGCGCGTAAGGCGGATCGCCAATCCCATCGTCGCCTAGATGCCGGTGCGAACGACGCCGACAGCGATTCCAATCACCTTCGCTTCCTTGACCAAAATCGGTTCCATCTCTTTATTGGCCGGTTGCAACCGAATGTGATTTCCTTCGGGAAACCAATACTTCAACGTCGCTTCACCTTCGGCAGTTTGCGCGACCACCATTTGCCCAGGCGCTGCCGTATCGGCCGGTTCAACGACAACATAATCGCCATCGGTGATGTGTGCATCGACCATCGAGTCGCCAGAGACTCGCAAAACGAATCGGTTGGCGTTGAAAAGGATTTCGCCTAAATCGATGCGTTCTTTTTGCTCAAAAGCAAGCGTTGTTGGCCCTGCGGCAACCACGCCCGCCATCTGCATTGCGAATCGACCTCGGTCCGCTGCGTCGACCAATTCAATCGCACGACTCTGCTTGGCGTGGCGAACGATCAAGCCCTTGCGCTCTAATGCCTTCAAATGGCACATCACTCCATTCGGACTGCTGATGCCAAAATGAGCTCCGATTTCGCGAACCGTCGGGCCATAGCCTCGCTGAATGATCAATTCTCGAATGAGGTCAAAGATGTCCTGTTGGCGCCGTGTAAGGGTTCGATTGATGGTCATAGCGAAAGCACATCCGAATTAAGGTGGGATTTTCAGGAAGGACACTTGGAATAGTTCCAATAACTTATCACCTGTGCACTTCTTTGTCCACGTTTTCCTTCGTTACTGGTGCGTTGCAGATCCAGCTTCTAAGTACCCACCCATGTAGAGTGCGATTGAGAGCAGGCCAACGGGGATGCACCAGAATGCGAACCAGTGCAAACGATCTTTGGTGCTCCACCGGATTAACCATCGCAGCGCGAATACGCCGGTGGTGAAGGAGATCACTGCTCCGGTAATCAAGAGTGCGACGTCGGTCCCACCGGCCCCTTCTTCCATCAAATCTTTGATTGCTAAGACAGAAGCGCCGGAAATCGCTGGAATTGCCAAAAGGAAAGAGAAAGTCAAGGCATCTGGGGCACGAAGGCCCAGCATTCTGCCCCCGAATATGGTGGATCCACTACGGCTAACTCCGGGTAGGATTGCAAACGCTTGAAAGCAGCCGATCAAGAACGCCTGCCACCAGGTTAAGTCAGCATATTTCGTATCCCCGTTACGCAGGTATTTTATTCCTAGCAGCAAAGAACCGGTAACCAGCAGCATCGAGCCGGCCAGAACTGGGTTTTTGAGCACCGATTCGGCATACATCTTCAGAGGAAAACCGACCAGCACTGCAGGAACTGTTCCGATCACCAAAAGGGGGATTGCGCGACGATCGCTTCGGAGCAGAGCAAAAATTCTTTTCCAGTAAACCACCAAGATGGAAGCGAGTGTGCCGGTGTGGAGGATGATTTCGACTGTCGCCGATTCAGAGGTTTCGCCCAACAGCCATCCGACCAAAACGAGGTGTCCCGATGAGCTGATCGGCAGAAATTCTGCGATCCCTTGAACGATGGCCAGAATGACCAATTCCATCACGTGCATAGAGGTGAGCTCGAGGGGCAATTGTTTTGAGGCGTTGAAGGTAGACGAACGAGGCTTCGGCCCCGATAGTTTAGGCCCGCTTTCAGTGCTATCGGGTGCGATTTTTGATCCCAATGGTGCTGTGATGCAAAAGAGCGGTTCGGTTTCGCTCCGCAGGTATCAATTCTGCCGACATTAACGATTCATGTTGCCGCAGTTGATCGATTCTGCGATGTTCTCAAGCGGTGGAATTCGAGATTCCGTTAAAACCAAACAAATAAGATCGACAGGGAGGTTCATGATGAAAACTGTTCTAGCTGTGGTGACTTTCGGCTTGTTCGGCGCGTGCCTGATCGGATCTTCGGCCGTCAAGGCCGCAGACGATGCTGCCGCTCAAGGCGAGTCGGTGCTGCAAAAAGAGAAATACTTGTTGCGTTATCAATTCACCACGGGTGAAACGGTTCGATATCAAGTGACCCATGTCGCCAAAACGAAAACGCGGATCAAGGGTGCCGAAGAAAATGCACAAGTCCACACGGTAAGCGAAAAAGTCTGGCAAATATCTGACGTCAACGATGAAGGGAACATGACCTTCGTTCACAGCGTCGATTCGGTTGAACTGACTCAGCAAGCTGGCACTTCGCCGGAGATTCGCTGGTCGAGTCTTTCGGGCGAAAAACCGCCGATCATGTTTGAATCGGTTGCCGACCAGCTCAACAGCCCCCTTTCCACGGTCACGATCAATCCGCGTGGCCAAGAACTCACCCGAAAAACGCATGCGGGTACCGAGGCACAGCTCGGCATGGGCGGATTGACGATTCCGTTGCCTGAAGAAGCGATTTCGGTGGGCCATGCCTGGAGCGTGCCCCGCGAAATCAAGGCTCGCGGCGAGACCGGCGAAATCAAAGTGATCAAGGCTCGGGATACCTACACGCTGGAAAAGGTACAAACGGGAGTGGCAACGTTAAAGGTTCGTAGCGAGATCCTGACTCCTATCGATGAAGCTTCCGTGAAGGCTCAGATTGTTCAGCAATTGAGCAATGGAAGCATTCGATTCGATCTTGATGCTGGGCGATTTCTCAGCAAGCAACTCGATTGGGACGAAACGGTCGTCGGGTTCCAGGGCCCAAATAGCTTGATGGAATATCGCGCCCGCTTGACCGAAGAGCAGAAAGATACGCCGACCCGGACAGCGAAGAACAAGCCATAAAACTTTTTCTGCGAACTTGATTCTTGTGGCGGCGTACCGCTACTATATGTATATGAACAGAACCTTGCACCGCCGCTCGCTACGCTTGATTACGATCCTTGTCGTGATCTCGATGCTGCTTTCGCCGACAGCGTCGTTGGCGAGTTGCTGCTGTGTTCTTGCAAAGGTCGGGCAAGCCACTGGTTTGTCCTCCATCGGTTGCTGCGATAGCGTCAAACAAGCTTCTTGTTGTGAGTCGCGGATCGTCGATAGGCCATCAACGCAACGCAGTTGTTGCAGTGGACGCGATGGTGCCCAGGCCGCACCCACCGATTGCGATTGCGAGCGGTCGTGCTGCGACGGCGTGAATGTTTTGAATGCCGCAGTCACAAGCGAAATTGATTCGCTGCGACTCGGAGCTCTTACGTCCGAAGCCTCTTTCTTGTTTGTGTCGTATGATTTTATCCCGACAACTTGCACGCTTGGGATAGATTCTTCTCATCGATTTCTCTCAGCGCAGCAATGCTGCGCGACGCTCTGCCGATGGTTGAATTGAGCCACGCACGGACTGCGTGATGGCTCCATCTTTGTAGTTTTTCCTGTTCTCACGAACCGGCTGCAAGCTGATGGTGCGCTTAATGTTCAACCTAAATTAATGAGAGAAAACTGAGATGTTTAAGTCGATAGCGATTGTTTTGTCGATGTTGGTTGTTGGTGCTTCCAGTGGTTTGGCACTCCGTCCAAGTGCTGATGCTGCGGTTGCTGGTTCCGCTGTGACTTGCCCATGTGGCCAGTGCGAAACGGGTTGCAATTGCTGCAACGAAGGCGAATGCACCTGTGCGGCATGTGCCTGCGAAGTTTGCGAGAGTGGCACTTGCGGAAACGCCACGTGCTGTGCCAGCGAACTGTCTTGCCCTGCGGGTGATTGCAACGCAGATTTGCAGTGCAGTGGATCAAGCTGCAATCGCTAGTCCAACCGCGAAGAGTTTGCCCATTGGGTTGCCGGCCAGGACACCTTTGGGATGTCCCAGGGCTAACCCAAATTGACTTGATTGCGAAAGCATTGTGAAAGTTTGGGTGATGGTCATCAGGTGGGTTTTTCGAACCATGCATCGGCAGTGACGAAAGATTCGCGCCGGTCGGTTGCGTGTTGACAGAGCCAATCGCGGAGGGATCCTCAGCGATTGGCTCTTCTTTCAACTGGAACTCCAAATTTTATCGAACCAGACGGCCAGTTAGCGATAAAAAGGTCCAGATGCTGGCTAAACTCGGCTTGTCCCGGATTGCGAGTGATTGGTACGTAACACACTTAAGTTTGTTGTTTCGTACTGATAAAGGAGCCAAAGCATGCCGCAGCGGCCAAACATTCTAGCAATCATCATTGTGCTAGCGATTGCCCCATCGGCGGGCACTGTCGCGATTGCGCAGTTCGGTGGTGGTGGCGGCCCTTCTGGTGGTGGTGCTGATGCCCCCGGTCCGCAGCAGCGGCCCGCATTTCGCGACTTCATTCACGAACATGGCGGCGTCAAACCGCCGCCGCAAGCGGGCGATAAGGTTGTCGCAGATGTCACCATTTCGGGAAACACGACGATCAGCACAGACAAGGTGTTTCAGAAACTGCGAACCAAAAAAGACCGATTCTATGAGTTCGAAACGGTGTTAGCAGACATACGCCGCTTGCATGAAATCTTTGAGCACGCCACGTATAAACTCGAAGAACGTCCCGACGGGATCGTGGTGCGGTTTACCGTCCGTGAACGTCCATCGATCACCAAGGTGATTTATCATGGAAACCGAGCGATTAATGATCGCGATCTGAATGGGCGGTCGGGGGTTTCTATTGGCGATCCTTTGAATGAGTTTTCAATCGAGTCGGGGCGTCGACGTTTGATTGATTACTATCGCGATGAGGGATTCAATCAAGCAACAATCTCGACGGTAATGGGATTAGACAACGATCCCAATGGCGTGCTGTTTCGCATCAACGAAGGTCCCAAAGAACGAATCGCGGCGATCAATATCCAAGGCAGCACGATCGTCAGCGAAGCGAGGTTGAAGAAAATCATCAACAGTCGCGGGCCGATGGCTGGTGTTTTGCGACACTTAAACAATACTGCCGACCTGTCGGTGGTTAACCAAGATGTCAAAGTACTGGAGGCCTATTATCATAATCTGGGATTTTTGACCGCCACAGTCGGACGCCGTTTGTCCTACGACGAGTCTGGCAAATGGTTGACCGTAACGTTTGTGGTCAATGAAGGCGTTCGATACAGCGTAAACGAGGTCCGGATCATTGGGAATCGTTACATCAATACCGATTCATTAATGGAAAGGTTGACGCTCAAGCCAGGTGACCAATTTGATGGCACACTGATGCGAAAAGACGTCGCAGAGATCATTTATGGTTATGGTTCGTTCGGCTTCATCTACGCAGAAGTCCAGCCCCAAACTGTAATGAGAGATGAAAATGATTTGGTCGATTTGGTATATCGGATCGAGGAAGGCGATAGGTGGAAGATCCGAAATATCAATATTAATATTGACGGCGACCCCAATTTAATGAAAGACACCACCCTGCTAAATCAAATCGACTTGGTTGAGGGTGAGTTCATCAACCGCAGGACTTTGGAGTTAAACCGCCGGCGGATCGAACGTTTGAGCCTACTGGAAGCCAACGCCGCAGTGGCCGATCCGCCAGACATCCGTGTGATTCCGCTGGATGAAACCGATGAAAATTATTAAGTGTCCCTTCAATAAGAGACCTGACGCTCTCCTGCGAGGCACAAGACCAATGAAATCGATACGCATCCAAAGGGCAAGTCCCCCTTTCGAATAGGTTCCAAATTGATTCCTTGGCGGCCTCATTTCAAAAACCGCCTCATTTACTTCGCTTGACAACAACAAAGCCGTTTTAACACCACATTCGATGTTCGTGTTGTCAAGTTCACGGCAAGTCGTTTCCGGTACGGATACCGCACTCATGACAGAATCGAAACGCACGCCCAGATCGCGATATTGGATTGTTCCATTTGGAGCCGTCCTTTTCGCCGCTGGCTGCAATCAATTGGCGCCCGGGATTGCGCCGATCTCGGAGTTTCCGTTAGCCTCGACGAATGAGGCAGAAGACGACGAATTCACATCGGAATCAAGGTTCCTCGATATCGATGCCGATGCCGATGAAGGCAGCGGGCGTTATGTGGCAAGGCAATTCCCTCAGAACTATGCGCCCCAGGCTGGTGGCTTTAACAATCTACCGGCGCCTGTTCAAGCACCGTCACCTAATCAGCCGCCGTCTGCTTACCAGGTTCAACCTGGCTTGCAAAATCCGAATGGATACCAGCCACCCCCGACCTACCAGCCCCCGACCTATCAGTCGGTACCTCAAACGTCTTACCCTTCAGGTCAGCCTTCCACGGGCACCTTCATCCCGCCTGGCGGAGTACCTGTTGGACAACCTCAACCTGAATTTTCTGCGTCAGGCATCGATTCGTCTGCTGTGCCATTCTATCCCGGCGGTCCGATCGCGGATTCGATTTACGGGTCTCAAGGTGCGATCGATCCTTATTCGGGTGCGTCCACAGCACCACCCGTATTCGTGCCCAACACACGCATGGCTGACTTGGAATTGACCGGCGTACCGGCTCGGACGGGTCGAATCATGTTCGGCGGTGCGGTTAACAGCGATGCAGGCGTGACGGGCCAAGTCACCATTGATGAACGAAATTTCGACATCACCCGCTGGCCAACAAGCTTCCAAGATTTTGCGAATGGCACCGCATTTCGTGGCGCCGGACAGACATTTCGTGTCGAAGCAGTGCCAGGATCGTTGTTTAAACGCTATACCATCAGTTTCGCTGATCCCAATCTGCTGGGCTACTTGCCGGTCAGCCTCGGCGTTTCAGGGTTCTTGTATGATCGCCGTTTTCAAGATTTTGATGAAGAACGTTTAGGTGGACGAGTAAGCTTTGGATATCGCGTTACACCGGACTTGTCACTTTCCGCAGGCGTAACCGGCCAGAATGTAAGAATTCATCGTCCAAGAGTTTTAGGTGTCGCGCCTTTGGATGACGTGCTTGGCGACAATGAGCTTTACAGTGGCGAATTCAGACTGACCCACGACACTCGGGACAGCCCGTTTCAACCGAGTGAAGGTCACTTTTTTGAATTCGGATATGAACGAGCATTTGGTGATTTTGATTATAACCGTTTTGAGGTTGAGAACCGCAACTATATGTTAGTCGCGCAGCGTGCAGACGGTTCTGGTAAACAGACCATCACGCTCGGAACCAGACTTGGGTTCAGTGGCGAGGACACTCCATTGTTTGAAAATTACTTCGCCGGTGGATACTCGACTCTTCGGGGCTTCGATTTCCGTGCCGCAAGTCCCATGGTTGGCGGTGTGCAGGTTGGTGGTCGGTTCCAATGGCTGAACTCATTGGAATACATGTTTCCGATCACTGCAGATGATGCGTTTCGCGGAGTCGCGTTTGTCGATTTCGGCACCGTCGAACGGGACATCGAGATCAAAAAGGATAACTTTCGAGTCGCACCCGGTGTCGGATTGCGAATCGCAATTCCGATGCTCGGTCCGGCACCGCTGGCCTTTGACTTCGCTTACCCGATCACACAAGCAGACACCGATGAGCGGCGCGTCTTTAGTTTTTATATGAGTGCGGTTCGTTGAGCCAATCGGCCCATGATGCTTGATTCGGGCTACGATAGCTGCTCTACATCGCCAAGGTCGCCTCTGGTGTTGGCCGACCTCTGCAACCGCGCGATGGATTCCGCTTGATGCTGTCCGGCAAGCACCAGATAGATCAGTAAAAGTGCGAATTGTTTTTTGATTGGACAAGGACAACGGATGATCAATGAACTTCATCGATTGGCCGCGGACGCGCGTTCGATGAGGGTGAAATGAATCGCTAGGTTCAATGATGGATTGAAACCAAATCCCAGCGGTTGCGGCGACCAGTATTCTTCGGTAGACCGCGCGATGAGTGCATTTAGCAATCGGTCTTTGCTGGGGAAATGCTGAACGAGGCCCCCTTGGCTGATGCCCGCATGTTGGCACGCCGCGACATTCATGGATTTCGTTCGTACCGGCCGGCTGGTCGGTATGTAAGGATCTTATTCTCTGAGTGGTTCGTGCGTCGAGGATTGCGTTACACTGGAGATTTCTCCTCCCCTATGACAGTTCCCTTGATTTTCGGAGCCCCCTATGGATCGGCGTGATTTTCTAACCGTGTCAATCGCCGGTGCTCTTCATGTTTCATGCTGCGACGCGAACGAATCGTCGCCACTGCGAGTTGCGGTGATCGGTCATACCGGCCGGGGTGATTATGGGCACGGCCTGGATACCGCATGGTTGCGAATTGCCGAGACACAGATTGTTGCGGTTGCCGACGCGGACCAAGCGGGCCTGACTGCGGCAAAGAAGCGTCTGCGAGTGGAGGCCGGTTTTCTGGATTACCGCGAACTGCTGGAAACAATTCGGCCCGAGATTGTGGCGGTTTGTTCACGGCACCCTGACCAACATTGCGACATGATCGTTGCGGCCGCCGGGGCGGGTGCGAAGGCGATTTATGTGGAGAAGCCGTTTTGCCGAACTCCGGCCGAAGCAGATGCGATTTCTGTGGCTTGCGCATCCAGCGGAACGAAATTGGCGATTGCCCACCGAAATCGATATCACCCGACGCTGCAGGCGATTGATCGGTTGATTGCCGCTGGCGGGATTGGCAAGCCGCTTGAGATTCGTGGCCGCGGCAAAGGTGATCGTCGTGGTGGTGCGGAAGACCTTTGGGTGCTCGGTTCGCACGTGCTGAACCTCGTCCATTATTTCGGGGGAGTGGCGAAAACGTGTTCGGCGGTCCTGCGGCAGGACGGTCAACCGATCACTGCCCAGCATGTTCGCCAGGGTGGCGAGGCGTTAGGACCAATCGGCGGCAATGAACTTCATGCCCGTTACGAGATGTCCGGCGGCCTGGTTGCCTATTTCGATTCGATTGCAGGCGATGGCACTGCCAGCGAGGGCTTTGGGCTGAGGATCATTGGCAGCGAGGGGGTGATCGACATCAAGTGCGATCAGTTTCCGATCGCCCATCTGATTCCGGGGAATCCTTGGCGAAAACCAACCGAGCCGGCACGGTGGATCGAGATCACATCCGCTGGTGTGGGCAAACCGGAACCTATCGCTGATTTGACCAGCGAGATTTCGGGCCATATTCTGCCTATCCGCGATTTGTTGGGCACGCTGGGCACAGACCGACAACCGCTGTGCTCCATCGAAGAAGGTGCGATGACGGTTGAAATGATCTGCGCAACGTTCGCGTCGCATCGAGCGGAGGGACGCAGGGTTGAGATTCCTTTGGCAAATCGCGAGAACGAATTGACCAATCTGTGAACCCTGAGACCGAACTAGCGTTCGCGGAAAACGATCCGCCCTTTGGTGAGATCGTAGGGCGACAGTTCGACACGAACTTTGTCACCAGGCACGATCCGAATAAAGTGCTTGCGCATCCGACCAGCGACGTGAGCCATCACTTCGGTACCGGTTTCAAGCTGAACGCGAAAACGCGTGTTGGCGAGCGCCTGGGTTACGGTGCCTTCGACTTCGAAAGCTTCTTCCTTTTTGGCCAAGTGTAAAAAACCTTTTCATTGGGTGGGCATGAAGCCGGGCCATCCCGACTTCGGCAGTTGGCTCGGTTTTATAGCAGATAGCACGGCATTCGGATAAGGGAAAGAATTGCGACGAACAAGGATTTTGGCAATTTTGGCAATTGCGCGCTGTTTTTGGCATGCGCAAAAGGGTGCCGGGTCGTTACACTCCGCCAAAATTTTGTATCGACAAGATAATTTAGGCGACACTGCAGGAGTCACTCGGAATGCTCGGTTTTGCCGTAATTGCTTACTTGATGGTCACTGTTGCCATCGGGTTGTACGCGTCCACTCGCGTTCACGGTGCCAAAGACTTTATGGTCGCGGGCCGTTCATTACCGCTGTATATGAACTTTGCGTGTGTTTTTGCGACTTGGTTTGGCGCAGAAACACTGCTTTCGATTTCAGCGACGTTCACTCGCGACGGATTGGTCGGTATTTCGGGCGATCCGTTCGGCGCAGCGACGTGCTTGATCCTCGTGGCGTTGCTGTTTGCCCGCGCGTTTTACCGGATGGAATTGCTGACGATCGGCGACTTTTATCGCAAACGTTATGGCAAAGGCGTCGAGACGTTTACTGCCGCCGTGATCACGATCTCGTATCTCGGGTGGACATCGGCGCAAATGACGGCGCTCGGGTTGGTTTTGCACGTGTTAGCCGGACCGGAAAACCTGTCGCTGAATCAAGGTATTCTGATCGGCGCGACGGTTGTGGTGATTTACACGATTCTGGGTGGGATGTGGTCCGTCGCTTTGACCGACTTGTTGCAAACGTTTGTGATCATTGTCGGTTTGGTCATGATCGCCATGTTTTTGGCGGATCGTGCTGGCGGCGTGATGACGGTCGTCGAACACGCTCGGGTCAACGACAAGTTGCGTTTGTTCCCAACGGGCGATTGGCGTGAGTGGTTGTTGTTCATCGGGCCGTTTTTGACGCTTGCGCTGGGGTCGATTCCCCAACAGGATGTCTTCCAACGGGTGACGAGCGCGAAGGACGAAAAGACGGCGGTTCGTGGTACACTGTTGGGCGGGATGTTCTATTTCGGATTCGCGTTCGTGCCGATGTTTATCGCTTACTCGGCCATTGTGATCGACCCATCGTTCACTAATCTGTTCACAACCGACGACGAGCGCGCGATCCAGCAGATTTTGCCGTCTTTGATCTTGCAGGAAACGCCTTTCTGGGCTCAGGCGATTTTCTTTGGTGCTCTGTTGTCCGCGATCCTGTCGACCGCCAGCGGAACCTTGCTGGCACCGTCAAGCCTGTTCACCGAAAATGTGCTGCGTCCGTTTTTTCATGACTTTGTCGAGAAGCGAATGCTGCTGATTTTGCGAGTCGTCTTGCTGTTCTTTGCCGTCGGTGCGGCACGCTACGCGGTGACTTCCAACGCGACGATGTATGAGATGGTTCAGGGAGCTTATTCGGTCACGCTCGTCGGCGCGTTTGTGCCGCTGGCGATGGGGATTTATTGGCGAAAGGCGTCGACCCAAGGTGCGATCGTGTCGATCCTGTTCGGCATCATTGGGTGGGTGGCAGTTCGTTACAACTATGGCGAAGAAGCCGTCGTGCCGCCTCAGTTGGTCGGATTGGCGACCAGTTTCGTAGGCATGTTGGTCGGATCGCTGACTCCCCAATACTTTGAAACGCCACCCGGTTTCGATCCGATGCATCCGGGCTATTTCAAGCACGATCCGATGATGGAGATTGCGGACAATGGCGAAGCGGTCGGGGGGAACGGCGTTTCTGTTGACGCGAGTTCGACGGCCCAAAATGCGGATCCGGCGAATCCGTACCGCCCTGCGGAAACGCCAGGCGAGAAGTGATCGGCGGTGGTTGGATGCTGGAAGTAACGCGCGTGCGGGATGCGTTCGCCTGCGTTCGCCTGCGTTGGGCGGCGAAGTGGTTACGGCACACGGAGTCTGCCTACTGCATTGCGATCAGAAAATCCCCGGTTCAGCCCCTGGCGATCGGCCGGCTAGGAAATCGAAGTCGCAACCCTGGTCGGCCTGAGTAACGTGTTTGCTGAACAAGTGGCCGTAACCTCGCTCGAACTTCGGTGCCGGAGTTTGCCACAGTGATCGCCGTCGCTCAATTTCCTCAGGTTCGCAGTGCCAGTGGATCAATCTTGCGGGAATGTCGATTTCGATTTCATCACCGGTTTGCACCAACGCCAGCGGACCACCGAGGAAGCTTTCTGGCGCGACGTGCAGAACACATGTCCCGTAACTGGTGCCGCTCATGCGGGCATCGCTGATTCGCACCATGTCGCGAACGCCCTGACGGAGCAGTTTCTTAGGAATCGGTAACATGCCCCATTCGGGAAAACCGGGCGCACCCAGTGGCCCGGCATGTTGCAGAACGATCACGCTGTCTGCGGTAATGTCCAAATCAGGATCGTCCAGGCGTGCTTTCATGTCCGGGTAATCTTTGAACACAACCGCCCGACCGCGATGTTGTTGCAGTCTCGGGTCGGCGCCCAGCGGTTTGATCACGCAGCCATCGGGGGCAAGATTGCCTCGCAAGACGCACGTCCCGCCGCTGGGCGTGACCGGATTTTCGCGTGGCCGAATCACTTCGGGATTGATTCGGCAAGCTGGCACTTGCGGTCCGCTTGCGATCCGTTGGCCCAACGTTTGGCCGGTGATCGTCATGCAATCGGGATGCAACAGGTCTGCAATTTCGGCGTGCAGCGCAGGCAACCCGCCGGCATCGTAAAAATCTTCCATCAGGAATCGGCCGCCGGGGCGCAAGTCGCCGATCACGGGCGTGACGCGTGAAAGTTCGTCGAATCGATCGAGCGTCAGTCGCACTCCGGCGCGCCCCGCAATGGCGATCAGGTGGACGATCGAATTGGTCGAGCCGCCGATCGCTAGCGCCGTGACGAGCGCGTTGTCGATCGATTCTTGGGTAACGAGCGACGAGGGGAGCAAATTTTCCCACGCGATTTCCACTGCGCGACGCCCGGTCTGGACACCCAATCGCCCGTGATCTGCGATCACTGACGGCGTCGCGGCGGCACCGGACAAGGTGAACCCGAGCGTTTCGGCGATGCAGGCCATCGTGCTGGCGGTGCCCATGGTCATGCAGGTGCCGGCGCTGCGAGCGATGCAGTTTTCGATCTGGTTCCAATCGGCGCTGCAGATTTGCCCAGCCCCGCGTTGGTCCCAATACTTCCACGCGTCGCTGCCGCTGCCGAGCGTTTCGGTTTTCCAGCGTGCCTTCAACATCGG
>DNWZ01000780.1 GCA_003506095.1 Planctomycetaceae bacterium
TCGATCGTCCCTTGCAACAGTGACGCCTGCTCACGCAGCTGATCCACGTTCGCATTGACTTGTTTTTCAATACTGTTCCAGGTGTTAATCGCTTCCTGCCGATTCTTGTTTGCGGTTTCCCAAGCAACCACCTTGGCTTGAAAATCAGACTCCAACCTGCCGGCGCTCAATAACCCCAGCAACGCCCATGTCTGAAGACCGAGAGCGACGATTGCTACGATACTGACCAACCACGGCCAAGCAGCTGATGGCAGTTCTGGCGGTGCATGATTGGAGGTGTTGTTTGCCGCTGGGGATGACGCCAGTGGAGCACCCGATGTTGGCGGCGGTGCGGGGTACGATGTCATGTTTTTAGTCTGAGCAAGCTGCGCGGTGAACTCTCGGCTTCAGCCGATACGAACATCGATTCACGCACCCTCTGTGGAACAGCCGTTTTCCAGTTCTATGGCAGGGCAACACGGAGGGCACGCGATAATTGTAATTGCTGCCACAGCGGGGCGGGCGATCTAGCTGCGGGATTGCCAGCAAGATGCGAAAATGGCGGTCCATTGTATTGCCGATCGCATGCGCGAGAACGCAATTTGGTGGGATTAAACTGCGTGAGCGTCCGTATCCTGCCACAATTAGTGCGCAACCATCGTGCGGTACTCGATGACCGGTTTATCGATCGGTGGGCAATTTGTTGCCCACCGCTTGGGCAATCTGCGATACACAACGTCCCATGTCTTCGCGAAGTTCGTAGACCCAGAATCGTAGAATTCTCCAACCATTGGCGATCAAGGCCTGGTCGCGACGAATGTCATCGGTAACGCGATCACCGCTTCCGCTGCGATGATACGCTTCGCCGTCAACCTCAACGTCCAGCTTTAAACCATCACGGAATAACGCAAAATCGAGATATCGGCCGCATGCAGGATATTGCTGATGAAACTCAAGCCCGGCTGCTCGCATTGCCTCTGCCAGCGCTGGTTCCCACACCGGTCCCACCAGGTCTGCGCGAAAACCAGTTTCGGTTGCCCTCGCTCGCTCAGCCGCTTCGCGGTCACAAAAATTGGCCAACGCCTTGATGTGCCAAATGCTGCAGTTGCGTGCCCATTGTAAATCGCCGAACACGTGCAACTGCTGCTTCGCGCGACTGACGGCAACGTTGAATCGGTTGGGGCCGCCCGCTAAAAAACGTAGTGAACCCTCTGTAAGGCCCTCGCCTCCGACCAGGCTGAACAGGACCACATCGCGTTCATCGCCCTGAAATCCGTCAGCGGTATCGACCAATAACCGTGACGCAACAACGAAGGCGTGTGGGACGGCCTGGTGAATCGCGTCGCGAAGCCGGTTTGCTTGTTGGCGGAAAGGTGTCACGACGCCAAGGGAGCCCGTGTAACCACTTGTGGCGAGTCGATTGACTTCAGCACAGATGCTGTCGATCTGAGCTTGACTGAATGCGCCTCCTCCGGCCGCGGGCTGGCTGTCGTCGCTTACATCAGTCCACTGGATGGCTCGTTTGCCCGTGTCTTCTGTCAGTACCGTCCAAGATCCTTTGTAGAACGTTTCACTGCAGTAGGCCGCAATTGATGGGTGGCAACGGTGATGCTGACGCAATGAAACCCGTGAATTGACGGTTGGCGACGTGTTTGCCAGATGGAACAGTGACGACGTGCGATAACTGAACCTTTCCAAATCAATCTCGTCGACTCCGAACTGACGACGCAAATGGCGGTCGGTTTCCGACGACAAACTGGTTACATGCGACAACTGCATAGGGTCGCCGACAATCATGGTTCTTCGTGCGCGAAACAAAAGCGGAATCACCGAAGCCACGTCACATTGAGAGGCCTCGTCGATCACAAGCAGATCGAATACAGCGGGTTGTAAGCTGATATCACGCCGAACTGATAGGTTGGTTGTCGCGGCCAAGGGAAAGTGCCGCAGGAAAATAGGGAACGCCTTTCGCATCGCCTCCGACCAGCGACGATGATCCGCTTCCGTGTCCAGAGCGCTTCGATTTGCAATCGCAGCCAGAATGTTGGCGAGAAGGCTTCGCTCTTCATCAGTTATCTCAGCACCGGATTGTTTCGCAAGCTCGCAGAAACAATCCGCGGACAGCCTGGCAACCTCCTGCGCCGCATCGTGTTCTCGCCGACACGCTTGGTCTGTCAGCGGTAGTGCATCAAGTGCAATTCGCAATTCGTGCATCGCCTTAGATGCCACATTGGCCGCAATCATCGGCCGCCAAAACTCGATCACCTGTCTACAAAACGCAACCATATCTGGCGAGATGTTGCACGCTGGAGCTGGCAGGCTCCCCGTCTTATCGAACACCCGTTTCATCGAGGCATCGATCGATACCGCTCGCTGCACTCCCGCTCGCAACCGTTGCGATTCAAACAATCGACTCCATATCCAACGAATTGACAATCGAAAAGGCTCTCGCTCCGCAAGCAACTTAGCGGCAGTCTGTATTGCAATTTCATTTGGCAGGTCTGGATGATATTGGTAGGCGATGCCGCGAAAGGACTCCGGGATTTGCTGTATCACTTCGTCGAAATCAAAGGCTCGCTTGCGCAGTGAATCACGCAATTCTCCCAGGCAAGAAACCGTGAACGCTGCTTCCTGATGATCCGCAATTCGCTTCGCTAAAGCAGTCTTAACCTTGTCCAGATGTTCGCGATCGCCGGCCAGATCACTGGAGACAAGTTGCTCAATTGCTGAATGCATTGACATGTCGACTCGTGCCCCCCAGGGGCGGGCGAGTCGCAGCATGATAGGCCAAGGTTCCGAAAGAGCATTGACACGGGGCACGACCGCTTCAAGTGCTTGGTGATTACGACTGGCGAGTAATGCACTTCGGCCAAGTAAAGCCTGTTGGGCCAGCACCGCAGCAACGACTCGCGATTTGCCAGTCCCTGGTGGACCAACGACGATCGACAAAGCGGATTCCGCAGCAGCCTTAGTCGCTTGCAGTTGCTCGTGATTCATCGTCAGAACCTGAGCGCCGACCAAGTTGGGTGATTCGGCTTCTTCACGCGACTCAGCGGATTGCGACTCTAATGGCTCGCCGCTGCCGTGCGGAAAGAACTGTGCCAATGCACTTTGATCTAGCAGGTGATCAGGAATCTCGTTGGCTAACTCAAGCAATTCCCCATACAGCTTGCTGGTGTATTTCAATTTTTTCGA
>DNWZ01000264.1 GCA_003506095.1 Planctomycetaceae bacterium
ATTCGCCGCCGCAGTGGTTATTGGTGGCGGTTTCCCAGATGACCGAAGGGTCGTCGGATGATGCGGCTGACCGCCTTGATTCGAATACTTTGAGCGAGGAGGAGGTCCGATGAACGGTCGGCATTTCTATAAGATTTTCGCTTCTATCGTTTTGCTTTGCGTCTGTGCGGGTAATTCGTTTGCCACTGATCAAACGAAGAAGGCGACTGCTGGTAAAGTTGGAATCGAAGAATCAGCAGTACGCAATGATTCTGTCGCCGATGCGGATTCGCCTGGCGTTCAATTGGCTCGCCAGCATCTTGCCGAGCTGTTGCCGCTGTTGTCGCATTTGCGAACGCATGAACCGGGGCAATATGACAAGGCGATCCGCGAGCTCGATCGGGCGGCGAAGCGATTGGAGGCGCAGCAGCGTCGTGGCAACGAGTTTTTTGACGTGGCGCTGCGGCAGTGGCAATCGCGTGGGCGAATCGACTTGTTGAAGGCCAAACTGCGGATTCGTCCATCGGAATCGGACCGCAAACGTTTGCTCGCTGAAATGCAGTCGCTGCGTGAAGTCGAAGTTGAACGACTGCGGTTGGAATGGGAGGTGTTGGCCCAGCGGCAGCAGTCGCTGGCTGCGAGGGTGGCACAGGCCGAGGCCGCGTCGAAGCGAGCCGAAGAGCAGATGGAAGAATTGAATCAAAACATTGAACGCCTGTCGTCACAACAGATTGACGACAATTGGCCACCGTATCGCCGTGCAGCGGGGCTTGACCGTGATCCCGAATCCGCCAAGAAATCGAACAAAACCGAAACGATTAAACCCAATCCGGGTGCTAAACAAAGGATGAATGATGCAAAAATCTAGGTCGTGTATTCTGAGTTCTCATTCACGCCAGCGAACGACTTTCGGTCTTGTGTGTATGACAATGGCGTTTGCGTCATTCGTCACACTTCGATCGACATCGTACGCCGCAGACGGCGTCGACCAATCGGTTGCGGTAACGAAAACAGCCGACGTTCTGCCGCCATTGTCGATTCGATTCGCGAGCGACAACGTCAGCGAAACGCCTGATTTCCAACGTCACGTCGGTCCGCTGCTGGGACATTTGGGATGCAACGGGCGAGCGTGTCACGGATCGTTTCAAGGCCGTGGCGGATTCGCGTTGTCGTTGTTCGGTTATGACTTTGTCGCCGATCATAAGGCAATGACGGACGAGGATTCGGGCAGGGTGAATCTGGAAGATGTCCATGAAAGTCTGTTGCTGTATAAGCCGATCGACGAGGAGCGGCATGAAGGTGGCAAGCGGATGGATGTGGACAGTTGGCAGTATCGGGTGCTTGCGCGATGGATCGCCGAAGGTGCCGAATATGACAAGGAATTGCACAGCCTTGATCGCTTGGAAGTGACACCGGCGGAAATCGTTTTCGGTGGCGCAAGCGGCAATGTGTCCGAACAATTACGAGCGGTCGCGGTGTGGAGCGATGGCACTCGGGAGGACGTCACCGATTTGTGTCGGTTCACGACTAACGATGACGCTGTCGCGGAAATTGCCGCGAACGGGTTGGTGACATCCAAAGATATTGGCGACACGCATGTTGTGGTTGCTTATGACCGCGCCGTTGTTCCAGTGCCTGTGATTCGCCCATCGCAGGTCGATGCGTCGCAGGTTGCACGCACTGCGGGTTCGGGGCATATGATCGATCAACTGGTCAAGCAGAAGCTTGATAAATTGGGAATCGTGCCATCACAAGTTTGCAATGACAGTGATTTTATCCGCCGTGCATCGCTCGACTTAACCGGGATGTTGCCAGCGGCCGAACGCGTAGAGAAGTTTCTGGCCGATTCGTCGCCGACCAAACGCAGCGATTTGGTCGACGAGTTGTTACAGAATCCAGCCTACGCGGGTTGGTGGGCAACCCGGTTTTCGGATTGGACCGGCAACAACGAACAGATGTTGAATAATTATTTGCCGGTGCGTGGCATGGCATCGAAATTATGGTTCGGATGGTTGCAGAAGCGTCTAGCCGACAACATGCCTTATGACAAGATTGTCGAAGGGATCGTAACGGCCGAAAGCCGATTGCCGGATGAATCGTATCGTGAATACTGCGAGACGATGTCGAATATCTGTCGCACCAGCGATACCGAAGCGTTCGCCGATCGTCCTGGTTTGCCGACGTTTTGGGCCCGTAATAACTTCCGCGCGAACGAAGATCGTGCGGTCGGATTTGCTTACAGTTTCTTAGGTGTGCGGATTCAATGTGCCCAGTGTCACAAGCATCCGTTCGACCAGTGGAGCAAGGATGATTTTGACCAGTTCGCAAAACTGTTCGGACCGGTTCGGGCCAACCAGAATAATGTCGCTCGCGATGCACAGCCTGAAATGCGTGAGATGCTGGCAGCGATCGCTGATGGCAAGAAGCTTAATGGTGGCGAATTGCGAAACGCGGTCACCAAAGCTTTAGCGGACGGGCAAGTGGTTCCTTTCCCCGAATTGACGGTTCAGCCGATCGCGCCGGAACGGAACAATAATAAGAACGCCAAGGACAAAAATAATAAGAACAAGAAGATGGCGATCACGCCGCCGGTTTTGACTGGGCGGATCTTGGGTGAATCGGATAGAGTTGCGATTCAAGGCGATCCGCGTGATGCGTTGATGGCGTGGTTGCGATCGCCCGAGAATCCCTACTTTGCCAAAGCGATTGTTAACCGTGTTTGGGCCAATTACTTCGGCATCGGTATTGTCGATCCGGTTGATGATTTAAACCTTGGCAATCCGCCGAGCAACGCGGCGCTGTTGGCATACTTGTCGGACGGATTTATCGAATCGGGCTACAACCTTCATTGGTTGCACCGCGAGATTATGACCAGCGATGCGTATCAACGCAGCAGCGAAGCGAACGTGACCAATGTGGGTGATAAGCGAAACTTCAGCCGTCATGTTCCGCGACGCTTGCAGGCGGAGGTGTTGCGAGACTCGCTGTATCTGGTAACCGCTAGCGATAAAGCCGAGTCGGCGGCGCGAGCTGAATTGACTGGGCTGGCAATCAGTGGTGATATGAACCCGTCACGCCGCGGCCGAAACGATTTCGCGTTACAGATTTTTGGCCAGTCGACTCGCGAGAGTAATTGCGATTGCGACCGTTCGGAACAAGCGAACTTATTGCAAGCGATCTACCTGCAGAATGATATCGATATCCATCAGGCATTGCGTCAGAACGGTGGTTGGGTTGAGCAGGTGACCGCATCGTGGCCGAAGTCGGCGGGGAACGCGGGTTCTGCGGCTGATCGCGGGGCCGCGATGGCAAAGGCGGAAGAGCGAATGCGCGTCCGATTGGAACAACGTGTTGAACAGATGCTGAAAATGCCAGAGGCACGTCAGGCTCAAACTAGGCAACGTTTGAAGAAGGAACTCGAGCAGGCGAACGTGAAACGCGCCGAATACGGTTACGAACCGTTGACTTTGAACGAATTGATTAAGGCGGTTCGTGGCGACAAGGCGGCGGATGCCAAAGATGCGGCGGAAGTCGCGACGAAGCCAGAAGCGAATCGAAAGGGTGTAGCGGCAGAAGAAATCGAGTCGGCAATTAGGTCAGCTTATATGCGAACATTGTGCCGAAAACCGGATCAAGAAGAATTGGCTGTTGCAGTCACATTTATCCAAGAGTCGGATGAGCCCGTTTCAGGCTTCCGATCGGTGGTTTGGGCGCTGATGAATACAAAGGAGTTTGTCTTAACGCATTGATCATGCAGTCCGTCGGTGTCTTACCAATCTTTCAAAACATAAACCTAAAGCGAAGTTAAAAGAATTATGGCAACCAATCGAACCTGTGACGGCATGGTCCGTCGTGACATGTTGAAGGCGGGCATCTTGGGCGGCACGGGGCTGACCTTGGCCAGTTATTTGCGGATGGCAAGCGCGGGAGAAATCAGCCAAGCCAAAGCGGATCGAGCGATCTTTATTGAATTGCCGGGCGGCCCGTCGCACATCGATACGTTCGACCTGAAGCCGAACGCACCGGATACGCATCGTGGCAAGTTCAGTCCGATCAAGACGAATGTTCCTGGAATGGAAATTTGTGAACATCTGCCGCGATTGGCGACGTGTGCTGATAAGTTCGCGATCCTGCGTGGGGTCAGCCATACGCTTGCCGCTCACGAACTGGGGCGCGAATACATCAACACCGGCAGTCGTCCGTTGCCATCGCTGGAATACCCAGGTTACGGTTCAGTTGTGTCGCGGCAAATGCCAACTCCGCAGGACATCCCTTCAAGCGTTGCGGTTCCACGTGTTAGCCAAGGCCCTGGATTCTTGGGACTGAAGTACGCTTCGCTGGAAACCAATTCGTCGCCACAGATGGGACGGCCTTACGAGGTACGAGGGTTGTCCGTTGGTGGCAACATCACGGTTGATGAAATCCATCGTCGGCAATCGTTATTGTCGAAGCTGGATAAGCGTTTCGCGTATGTCGAATCGG
>DNWZ01000446.1:0-129 GCA_003506095.1 Planctomycetaceae bacterium
TGGGGAATCGGATTCGCAACGATCGACTGGCGCGCGAGCAGGTTTATGTGTTGTCGATTGTGATCGATCAATTTGCCGCGACGATGCACAATCGGCGGGAGGAGTTGTTGCGCCAGCAAGCGGAACGAA
>DNWZ01000446.1:248-14482 GCA_003506095.1 Planctomycetaceae bacterium
ACGATTCGCACGAATCGAAGCGAGAACTGCAGATGGTGGTTGACGAAATCGACCGTCTGTCGCAAACCACGAATCGTTTGCTCGATTACTCAAGGCCGGAACCACAGACCCAGGCCAAGATCGATCCTCACCGGGTGATCAGCCGGATCGTTTGTGTGCTCGATTACCTGGCCAAACAATACCGGGTTGAAACGAAATTGAAGTTGGACCAGTGCGATATCCAACTGGAGTCGAATGATGCTGCGCTGAGCGAGATTGTGTTTAATCTGGTGAAGAATGCGATCGAAGCGGCCAGCGAAGCCGAATCTGGATTTGTAGAGATTCTTACGAGTTATGATGACGAAACATTTCTATTCTCGGTTTGCGATAACGGTTGTGGAATCACGAGCGAGCGTGAGTCGAATCTTTTCCAGCCGTTTGCGACTTATAAGGTTGATGGAAACGGGCTGGGGTTGTATGCGGTGAATGAGCGAGTGCGGGAACTCGGTGGCAGCGTCAGCTTTCGTCGTTGTGAACCGTGTGGAACGGTGTTTGAGGTAAGGTTACCGATGGCGAGGAAAGATGATCATTCTGGTTGTTGATGACGAAGCGCCGGCGCGTTACGCGATGGCAAAGATGCTGCGCGGCGAAGGCCGTCAGATTGTCGAAGCGTCCGACGGCGAGGCGGCGATCGTTGCGATCGGCGAACATTCGCCTGATTTGGTGTTTCTTGATCTTACAATGCCCAAGAAAGACGGGTTGGCAGTCTTAGGCGAACTTGCCCAACGACAAGGGTTTGTGATGCCAGAAATCATTGTGATCAGTGCGAATGATACGCTTAAAAACGCCGTTGAATGTGTGCGATTGGGCGCGACCGATTTCTTAGCAAAACCTTATGATGTCGATCACGTTCGTTCGATCGCCGGTCGGTCGGAGAAACGGGTTCGTCTGCAACATCAAGTCAGTGCGTTGCAAGACGAGATGGAAGCTAGCGGTGCGCGAAGCGCGCTGATCGGCGGCAGTCGTGTGATGAAGAAATTGAATGAACAGATCGCGAGAGCGGCGAAAGCGATGCTGCCGGTGTTGATTCGCGGTGAAAGTGGCACGGGCAAGGAACTGGTTGCGCGCGAACTTCACGCCCGCAGCGACCGCAAACGCGGACCCTTTGTGGCGGTCAATACGGCTGCGATTTCGGCGTCGTTGGTCGAGAGCGAGTTGTTTGGACATGTGAAAGGTGCGTTCACTGGCGCCGATCGCTCACGCGAGGGTGTGTTTCGCCAAGCGGATGGCGGCACGTTGTTTCTGGACGAGATTGGTGATATGCCCGCGGCCGTGCAAACACGGTTGTTGCGAGTGTTGCAAGAGAGCGTTGTGCAACCGGTGGGATCAGAAGAGTTGGTGAAGGTCGATGTGCGGGTGTTAAGTGCAACGCATCAGGACTTAGAAACGGCGATCGAAGAAAAGTTGTTTCGTCAGGATTTATATTATCGTTTGCGAGGGATCGAGTTGGTTTTACCGCCGCTGCGTCAGCGTCAAGAAGATATCTTGTTGTTGGCACAAACCTTCCTTGGCGAACGATGTCGGTTTGATCGTGGGGCGGTTGCAGCGATGGTCGATCACGCGTGGCCGGGCAATGTGCGCGAGCTCAAGCAGCGAGTCGAATCGGCAGCGGCGATGTGTGATTCGGATGTGGTCACAGCCGCAGACCTGGGCCTGGTGATATCGGGTGCGAGCGATTCACAGCTTCTGTTTGACCATTACTTTGAATTGCCACTGACGGAAGGCCGCGATCGTTTGGTCGAGGATTTTGAAAAGCTGGCGATCGAGCGAGCGCTTAGCGAAACAGCCAGAAACGTCAGCGCAGCGGCCCGCAAATTGGGGATTCACCGCCAGAGTCTGCAGCAAAAAATAGCCAAACTTGGAATCCGAGTTTAGATCCAATCGAGCTTTGTCATTTCGCACAGGCGATTTTCGAAATTGCCGATCAGGCCACCGACGAGTTTCCACTGAGTCCGTGTTCTTAATTCGATTTCGCCGTGTTCGTTAATCCTCAAGATCGAGTCGCCGACGACTCCTGCGCGGTGCAATTCCCCCAAGTCGATCTCGCCTTCGTTGACGACATCCAGCAAGGTTTTGCCAGTTAATTCAATGAACGGCATTCAAGCAACTCGATAAGTAAACGACCGCCTATAGGACAAGCCGGGGCGGGTCATGAAGAAACAGAAAGATTTTAGGTACGATTCAAGTCGCAGGCCGAGTGGCCTGCGTTGACTTGATTCTACGGCCTGGACAAGCCATCAGTTCTACAAACGTGCCATCCGTCGAGCGATTGCCTGGGCCGGCAGCGGCATGATTTTGGCTGCGGCGGCCTCGTGCGTGTGGAGCAGAGCGTCGCGATGCTTTTCGGTCGCATCGTCTTCGTACTGAACGATGTACGCACCGATTTTCATACCGTCCGATTCAAAAACAGGCGGCCAGAACTCGTCGCCGCGATTTGCCAGAGTTTTGGCTAATAAACGCGTAGCTCGGCCCGAAAAACCGCTCAAAACCATATCGAGACGGCCTAGCGGTTCGCGGAAAAGGTAGAACACCAAAGCTGTATCCTTGCCGTTTCCGCCAGCCCAACACCAGGTTCCATCGTCTTTTTCGTAGTAAAAACCTGGGTACGGTGCGTCTTCGTTTTTGCTCAGTCGAGTACCAGCGGAAGCGGCATCGGGTTTCGGGTCGTGGTCGCGATAGCGCAGAAAGAATGGGCAGGCTCGAGCAGAAGTGTCGTCAACGTCATCTTCGGTCACAAATGGCGAGCAACCGAATGCGTCGGCGAACACCAATTCGACGACGGGATTGCTTTTCACGCTGCCGATGCAGACTAAGGCACGATCGCCCTGCGCCTCGGAGAATCCTGTAAAAACTTCCTCGGCGCGAGCTCGCGCTTCGGCCAAATTGACTTGACCAGGGCTCCAAACGAGCGTTTGTTGCAAACGGTCGGGCGCGGGAATATCGCGAGCGATCGGTTCGCCGCCGGGCACCGCAACGTTAGTCTTGGCATGCTTGGCGGCACCGCCGAGCGTCGAAACGCCGTTCAGCAATTCGCCGATCAGAACGGAGTCCGACGCAACGATCCAGGCATTTTCTGGCGAGTTTTCGCCTTCGCCTTGTCGTACGCCGACGCAAATCTCGACATCACCGCGGCGAGCGAGCAATTCCCAAAAATTTTCTGCCTGGACCGAGAACAGCGCACCGGGCAATTGGTCTGCCGTCGCATACCCCTGGTCGATCAAATAGTCGCAAAGCCGCGACAACGCTTCGATCGGAATGTATTTCGCCTCGTTTTTCAACAACGACGCAACCTGGTGCCGGTCCAAACCGGTGTGTTCAACGATCGATTTGATCGTTCCAGGGCGTTTTCGACGATCCGGCGTGTGGCCAAGGATTTCGGCCAACCTAAAGGCATATCTCATCTATTTACTGCTTCTTTTGACGCTAAATGGCCAGGGGCAACACGGGTATGATGCGACCCAATCGGGTGCTCAACAGAAAAAAGGCAACGGAGCGATTTTTCACATCACGAGCTTTCGTCCTGATTGTAGTTAATCGCCAAGTTAGAGCAAAAGCCCCTTTAAGAAAAGCATTTTTTCAAAATAATTTAATGATCGCCCGTCATTAGATACCCTTAGTGACCGAATGCCGGAAATTGCTAGCGTGAATTTAACTAACATTAGCAATGCCTCATCGGCAGCTTCCCACTACTACAATCTTGCGTACATGACAATCGGCAAGGCCTGCGACCGGGTCGGCTTGGGCCCGTAGAGATGCATCCCGAGGGTGACGATTGGACGCAGCCGATGGAGGATGTGGGTACGACGAACCAGACGCTATCGTCTAAAGTAGTAACGCATGAAGTCGACAAGTATCGCCGATCGCCCCATCGTCGAACGTTGCGGCAATGCGCAGTTGACCCCGTTTTGAAATAAGTCGAATGGAATTGAAGACCGAGCGGACTGAATTGATATACAAAAACACGTCTAAAGTTTCGAAACCGCCTCGATCACGAATCGTGGCCACTATCGACATCGCACCCGCGGACGTGGGTTACGTTGCTGGCCCGCTGATGCGATCGATCAGGGCTTCGCTGCTTTTCGTCGTCGTTTTGCTTGGCGCATGCGAAAAACCGGAGCCGATTCGTGAGTATCGAATCAGCAAGGCGTTGCCCACGACGCTGAAGGCCAGCGACCGGATGTTGGCGGCGATCATCCCCGGTGGCGACCAAGCTTGGTTTTACAAGGTCACGGGGCCCAACGATGCGATCGAGTTCGCCGAGAGTGATATTCGTAAGTTCATTGCTGCTGCAACGATCGTCGACGGCCAACCGCAGATCGGCGAAATGCCGACCGGTTGGGTGCAAGAGTCGGAAAAACGTCCGATGCGTTTCGCAACGCTGCTGATCAATACCCCCAGCAAGCAGCTTGAACTGGCGATCAGCAACCTGCCTAAGTCGGGTGAATGGGACGAACAAGTCGCTTTGAACGTCAATCGATGGCGGGGCCAGATGAAATTGGCTGATTCGCCTGATCGGTGGGCTGGCGCGACGGAATTGAAACTGGATGAACCGACCGAGCAGCAAGCGGTTTGGGTTGATTTATCGGGCGAAATGGGGGCAGGACCGACCATGTCACCCTTTGCGGCGGGAGGAGCACCGTTTGCTGGCGGCGCTATGCCAAAACCGAATCCGGCNNCTGCGGCGGGAGCGACCGGAGCGGCGAGTAGCCCGAATCCAGAAGGTGGCCTAAAATACGACACCCCCGACGGCTGGCGCGCGGGTAAGATGAGTATGATGCGTTTGGCGGCGTTCGATATCGGCCCTACGGATCAACCGGCTGAGCTGACGATTATTCAAGCCGGCGGCGACTTGCGGGGCAACGTCGATCGCTGGCTTGGCCAAGTTCGCGGCGATACACCGCCAACCGAAGTCGTCGATGCGGCGTTGGAAGCGGCAGAACGATTGACGGTTAGTGGTCGAGACGCGCAGCGGTACTATTTGACAGACGGCAAAGGTGATGAATCGTCCGGACAAATGATCGACGCGACGATCGTGCCGATGGAAAATGGGATCAGCATGTTCATCAAAGCCACCGGCCCGGCAAAAACGGTTGCCGCCCAGCGAGATGCGATCGCTGGGTTCCTAAAGTCACTTACGATTCCAGAATGACACCTACCGGAAATCATCCGTCAGTTGACCACCAGCCATTTAGCAGGTTGTCAGATCACGGATGATCGAAAGGTAAGATTGATGAATACGATTGAAACCGCACTCAGAAACCATTCCGTTGTTTCTAGTGCGGATTGACCTTAACCGAGTTCTTAGCGTCCAGGACGCTCCCACCTCACGCCCGGTTCAAATAAATGGCTACGGCAGCTTCACCGTCCAAGATCAAAATCGCTTCGGCAAACGAAACAACGGCACTCGACATTCGCGGCCTGGCATGGCAAGCGTTCTGTGCCCTCGGTTCGCTCCGATTAACGGTCGCGCTTTTTGCATTTTCGCTCGTTCTGGTTTTCGCCGGAACCCTGGCCCAACACCACCTAAACATGTTGGAAGTGAAGGAACGTTACTTCACTTGCTGGGTCGCGACGTTGCACCTGGAAGATATTCTGCCGCCAGCGTTTTATCCGCAAAAGGATTTGATCCCTAAGTTTCTGCCGGTACCACAAGCCGCTCGCGACCGAATCGTGGAGGCATTGGCCTACAACGGACCGGTGCGTGGTTGGATTCCGCTTCCTGGTGGTGCACTGGTCGGGCTTTTGCTGATGCTGAACCTGGTGGCTGCCAAAGTGACACGATTTAAAATTCACGCTAGCGGTGCCCGGTTGACCGGCGGTGTGGGCGTGATTCTCGCTGGATTGTTGGTAACTGCGGGGATCGTCAGTGCGGGCCAAAGCAGCGAAGGGCTTCAAGGTGAACCGCCGATGAGCTATGAGCGGCTGTGGGCGATTTGTTTGGGTACGCTGGCCGCTGGGTGGGTCGGCGTTGTGTCGCTATCGATAACATCCAAAGCCCGTTGGATGCAGATTTCTTGGGGATTGGTTGCCCTGGGTATCGCGTCCTATCTGGTTTTCAGCTTAACAACCGGACATCGCATCGGCGATCCAGGTTTAAGAATCGTATGGCAATTGGCGAAGGGTCTGGGTGCTGGCCTGGTGTTGCTGATTGGCTGTTTGATGATCTTTAAACAGCAAGGTGGCAATGTCTTATTGCACTTTGGCGTCGGGCTATTGATGTTCGGCCAGTTCATGTTCGGCGATCGTCAGACGGAACAACGTTTAACGCTGGTTGAAGGGCAAACCGCGAACAGTTTCGTCAATCTTGATAAGGTGGAAATGACATTCATTCGGTCGACGGATGATGAAGATCAATTCATTGCGATTCCGGATAAGCGGCTTGCTGCGGCAGCAGAAAAGAAGGAAACGATCTCTGACCCGGCGTTGCCAGTTGATGTAAAGGTGCTCGCCTATTACGTCAACTCGACCTTAAAAGTCCCTGAGGAAGCGGACGTAAAGGCTACCCAGGGATTGGGCACCAAAGTAGGCGCCGTTGGCACTGTGGGTGTGGGCGGTACATCGGGCGGCATCAATTCCGCGTCGGCCTATGTCGAACTGCTGGACAAAGAAACCGGCAATTCGCTCGGCACGCATTTGATCTCACAATTTTTCTCCGACCGCGCGATGTTGACCGCTAGCAGCAGCAACAATCAAGACGAGTTTGACACGACAACGATTGGTGAGGATGAGTACAAGGTTGGGCTAAGGTTTGCGCGAAATCCGAAACCCTTTTGGGTTCATTTGAGCGACGTGCGCAGGGTCGATTACAGTGGCACCAGCACACCACGAGATTATCGATCGTTTGTCCGCATCATCGATCCCGAAACGGGCGAAGATCGTCGCGAGCAGATTTGGATGAACAACCCGCTGCGTTACCGCGGCGAAACTTATTATCAATCGAGTTACGACCGCTTGCCCAGCGGTGTTGAAGTGACCAGCTTGCAGGTGGTTCAGAACAGCGGTTGGCTGATTCCCTATGTGGCCTGCAGCATCACGGCGCTGGGGATGTGTGTTCACTTTGGTGGCACGCTTCGTCGATTCGTTCGACGTCGCAGCCAAGAACGTCGGTTGGCACTGGAAGACAAAAAGAATCTGGCGTTCAACAAACAAGCCGACGGGTTGTCGAAACCTTCGTCATGGCCGGTTTACACATCGGTTGCCGCTGCGGCGATTTTCGCTTTCTTGGCGCTCGTTCCCTGGAATGCGGTCATGAACACGCTGCGGCCACAGAATCGCGACCAGAAGTTTGACATGCATGCGGCGGGTAAAATCCCGGTCCAGTTTGGTGGTCGCGTGATGCCCCTTGCCGCGTATGCCGAACAGATGGTCAAGGCGATCAGCAATAAGTCGTCGATCAGTTTGAAGGATGCACCTGGTGCGATTCGTGATCGCGTCGATGGCAAGAAGAAATTGACGCCGGTCGCTTGGTTGATGGAAGTCGCGATTGATGACGAGCGGCTAGATGATTTGCCGATGCTGCGGATCGACGCCACGGAAGTGCGCGATGAACTCGGGTTGCCCAAGCGGGAAAGCAAACTGTTTTCGCTGAATGAAATCCGACGCGAAATCACGCGGTTCACCGAATTGACGCAAGCGGCGGATGCGAAAGATCCACGCGAACAATCGTTTAAAGAAAAGAAACTGCTGGAACTCGATCGCCGCATCCGCGCCTTTACGATGACCGCAGTCGCGTTCCGATTGCCTGTTCCCATGGAAATCCCTGCCAGCTTTTTCCCGGAAGGAACCAGTGAGCAAGATAGGAGGATCGCCGCAGTCCGCGATTTGCAAAATCGCATGCAGGCGGTCGAGCGAATGACATCGCCAGGCTTGATCCCACCGCCGGTTTCGGAACTCGAATCGGCAGTCGAAGTGCCGAAGTGGTCAGCATTCGCGCCAGCGTTCTTCAATATGGCTTTGCAAAGCGTTTCGGAAGATGCGACGACGCGGCCTGGCATCGATACGTTTGGCGATATGATTAGTGCCTACAGTGAGAAGGACCCAGAAAAGTTTAATGCTGCGGTCGATCTGCATTTGGCCAAGATGGGTGAAATGGGTGCGATTGACACGTCTGGCTATTCGGCCTGGAAAGTAGCATTGGAACGTTGGGACCAATCGAACGCACCCACCACGATTGCGATGGTTCTGTATTGCCTGTCGCTAGTGCTTGGGTTTGTTTACTTAGCCTATGACTCACCACGTTTGCGATCGAGCATTTGGGGAATCTTATTAGTTACCTTGGCGATTCATACTTTAGTTTTGCTGTCACGAATCGTCATTACGGGCCGTGCGCCGGTGATCAACCTTTATTCATCGGCCGTCTTTATCGGTTGGGCTGGGGTGATCTTTGGTGTGATCCAAGAGAAGATTTTCCGCTACGGCGAAGGCAATCTGTTGGCTGCGGGCAGCGGTGTGTTGGCACTGTTGGTCGCGTACGGCCTTAGCAGTGGCGACACGATGCCGGTGTTGCAAGCGGTTCTGGATACCCAGTTCTGGTTGGGGACGCACGTCATTACCGTGACGCTCGGCTATACCGCAACGATGGTCGCCGGATTATTGGGCATTCGATATTTGGTGGCTGGATGGCTGGGTGCGGACGCCAATTCGCTAAGGCAGATCTATCGATCGATCTATGGTGCGACCTGTTTTGGGATTTTGTTCAGCTTTGTAGGAACCGTACTTGGCGGCCTTTGGGCTGACGACAGTTGGGGCCGATTTTGGGGCTGGGACCCGAAAGAAAACGGCGCGCTGTTGATCGTCATTTGGAATGCGATGATGTTGCACGCCCGCTGGGACGGCATGGCTGGGGCGCGTGGTTTTTCGATTCTAGCGATCGGCGGCAACATCGTGACCGCATGGAGCTATTTCGGCACCAACGAACTCGGACTTGGCTTACACAGCTATGGTTTCACAGAAGGCGTGTTGATGTGGTTGAGCGTCTTCATGCTCAGCCAATTCGCGTTCATCGTCGCCGGATTGTTGTTCTCAGCGAAGACACCAGGCGAAAAAATTGAACCTGCGGTTTGATCGATTGCGTCGTTGAAGCTACGACGGCGTGTGGTTTGCGGATAAGTTCTTAGTTACTTCGGTAGAGCTCATCTTGCAGTTTTCGGATATTTTCTTCCGCCGCGGCCGAAATTTGGGCCGCTTCGTCTATCTCGGTCGCCTCGTTCCCGGGGTGACCTGTTTTGCGAGTAAGCAAGGATTCGGGGCGTCGGGCGCGCGCAATTTTAAACAAATCGTAAGTTTGATCGACGTAGTTTGTGACCCCCTCGATTCCTTTCATGTATTCCCGCAACTCGCTGGTCATCTCTGCGGGTACCATCCGTACTGATCTCGAAGGATCGATGTGATCAAAGCGTATGTACCACCACGGTTCACCGCGGGTTAGTTTCAGTGGCCGGTCAAGGGCGTGCCACTCAAAAGCCCACATTAAGTGACGTGGCCAAATATCCGCTGGAAATCGCCCAGCAACCATCAGGCCGGGCAAAGGATCGGGGCGATAGTATCCGAATGCTGGCAGTTGATTGGCGTAAACCGGTTCATCGGCAACCAAAACGTATGGGGTGATGATCTGGATCACCGGCCTCCCAGGGTGCGCCCACTCAGTTTGATTAATCAGCTTGACACAATTCGAGAGGTGCTTTGAACGAATCGGCGACTGAGGTCCCGCAAGATTCTTGAGCAGCAGGGTCCCTTCGGAATTGCGATACAATTCAATATGAATGTCGAATGGGCAGCTTATCTCGAATAACCTTCCATCGCTATCATGAACCGCAGGACAGCGTGCTAGCGACTTTGCATGAACGGATTGACTCCGCTGACGCCTGACTCGTTGCGGCGCGTTCCAGATAAATTTGGCAAAATCCGTATCCAAAACCCAACCCACGTCGACAAATCTTCCCAGGCCCCTGTTTCCATAAGACGGGCTGTCTGGATACGGGCAGTTTCCAGTTATTTTGGGTGCTGAAGACATTGGTGGTCCTCGTTTTAGACTTTGAGTCGCTGAAGGGCAGTTCGTTACGAGCGGTTCTATTTGGTAGGGCTAGCCAAAATCAAGTCCGTTAGGGGGGATTTAGCAAATGTGTTTTCCGCATCGCGGTACGATTCGACCAGGGAAATGATTTCGCTTGATCGGTGCCGATGCGAAGCGCGGATCGGGTAATCGATTTTTTGGTGAATCAGAGTCGCACCAGCAAGAAGAAGCATCGTCCGCCGATTGTGACGACGACTTAGCCTGAAATCTCGAACTGACCTTTGGCAGCGAAGTAATCGCCTCTTTGTCTGATTCGAAAGAGATTTCGAAGAAGAGATGCGATTTAGAGACTGGTCTACGCACCAAGAGGGCGGGCACGTTTTTCACGTTTCCGGCCGTAAACTACGGTCTTTCTTGACAGGGTGAGTGAGGGGATTCGAACCCCCGACATTCGGAACCACAATCCGACGCTCTAACCAACTGAGCTACACCCACCGTGTGTAACGAGCGATCAATTTAGCTCTGCGGCGTTTCATGGTCAACGCCTTACCGACTGACTTCTTTCTGACTGACTGATTACCATAGTCCAACGTTCGCGGGCAGCTGCTTTTTTGAGGTACTGCTGCCCACAGACGCCTGTTTGCATCTCCTTCCTGTATCGAACGTGGTAAAAAGCGAGTGGCTAGAAAGAAAATTGCTGAGTCGCGAACTCCAGCGCCGGACGATCCATCACCCGCTGTGATTTCGGCAACTGGGGCAGTCCACGCAATCGGACGGCAAGCGGTTTTGCCTGCAAAGCCATCAACCCTGGTTATGCGGGTCGTTTCTACGGTGGTCATGATCCATTTGGCCGTGATCGCAATCGCGTATTTGGCGGTCGTGCGATCCTCGGGTGTCCAAGGTCGCTTGGTCGATGGGTTTGCGCCGTATCTGGCGACGTTTCACCTGGCTCCGGAAGGCAACGCAGCCGATGCGGTAACGGCCGACGGTGTGGCGTTTTATTTGGCTCGCGGCGATGGCGCCGAACGCGTCTACCGGTTGCAAGTTGCCTCGGGTGCGAAACCGGATGAATTGCAATGGCGACAGGCGGCTTGGGTGATCGACGGCGGCAGCGAGCGGGCCCGCAGGTACCAACGATTCTTAGCTGCGGTCGCCGACTTGGGGGCGAATGACCAAAACGCGTTGGCGGGGCGGTTGATGCTGCCGGCACTCGAACGAGACCCCAAGGCGGATTGGGTGCGGATCATTCGTTTGCCCAATCTGATGACCAACGTGGTCCAGGACGCTGAACCGGCACCCTACACCGCAGCGGTTTTGCGCGATGGTGCTGGCATCCGTTTGGCGCGAGTCGCACAACCGCGACTGACGTCTGCCGCGACGCCTTAAGCAGTTGGCAGTGAGCAGTGAAAAAGTGAATCGTCGCCGAGCCTTCGAAGCGGCCGGGGACTCAGGTCCTTTGGGGTCGACTCCTACGTTGATAAAGTTTGATGAAATCGTCTAAAAACACCCTCGAAACTGCGGCTAGCGATTCCACCTGGAACTCGTTTTGGTTTGGGCATTGGGAGTCCGAGACATTGTTGGCGACCGCGTCGCTGGCGATGGTGCGAATCGGTCTGGCGGTGGTCGCATTTTGGTATTTCGCGTCGCACTGGTCGGACGTCGCGTTTTGGTTTGCGGGCGATGGCATTGTGTCGGCCCAGGCGTTGGGCGTTTTTCTTACCGATGCCGATTTGGGCGACGCCGTTGGGTGGCGATTGTCGCCGCTGTACTGGGTCGATTCGCCGATGCTGTTGCGAGCTTTCTTGCTGGTCGGCATGTTGCTGGCGGTCGCAATGCCGCTGGTCCGATCGACTCGCGCGGTCACTACGATGCTGTGGTTGTCGGTTGTTTGGTTGGCAAATCGATCGATCATGATCGGTGGTTTGGAAGAAGTGACTCTGGCGTGGGGATTGGGTTATTTGGTAATCGCGCCAGTCAGAACGCCGATTTCGGATCCGCCCAGCGGCACAGCGGCTTGGACGACAACGCTGGCGCGACGTTTGATTCAGGTCCATCTTTCGATCGTCTTTTTAGTGACGGGGCTGGCGATGTTATCCTCCCTTGCATGGTGGGACGGGACTGGCGTAATGGCTGTTGTTTCGCCGGTCGAGAGTCGCTACTTCGACTTCACCGAAACGTTGCGGTCGCCGCGTGTGCATGAATGGCTCACGCATGGAATCGTGCTTGGCGCGATCGCCCTGCCACCACTGCTGTGGATTCAATCGACACGGACAGTCGGCTTCTGTTTTGCCGTTATCTGGTGCATTGGGCTGGCGATCCTCAGCAGCCAAGGGATGCACTTTTTAGCGTTGGCGGTACTGTCGCTGAGTTTTTTGCCAGAAAAATTTGCGGCGCGGCTGTTTTCTCGCACGGATCCTTGACGCGGGCGCCACTATTCATCATGAGCACGTGAGCAGAGCGAGCCGCTCTGCGGATGCATGGAAAATTTTCCTCAGATGAAATGTGATTTCGATGCGACTGACATTACGAACGCTGCTGGCATATTTGGACCGAGCACTCGATTCTGAAGACGACGCTGCGATTGCAGAGAAGCTGAAGCAGAGCGATTTTGCATCCAAATTGGTCGAACGCGTGAAGGCGTGTTTGTCCAATGACCAGTTGTCGGCACCGCCAGTGACAGCAACAGGAACCGCGGACGATGCGAACCGGATCGGCGAGTATTTGGACAGCGTGTTGTCGGCTGAGCAAGTTGCGGAAGTGGAACGAATTTGCTTGGAGTCGGACCCCCATTTGGCTGAGGTCGCAGCATGTCACCAAGTTTTGACGCTGGTGTTGGCCAAACCGGCTGAGATTCCGTTGTCGCTGAGGCACCGGATTATGCAGATGGACCCGGCAGTCGATCTGGAATCGTTGTTCATCAATGGCAGCGTTGATGGTGTGGGGCTTGCGACCTCGATATCGTCCGCAGAGACGTTGCCAGCGACTCCCAGTCATGTGGCCAGTTATCCGACGGAAGTAACCGCACCGCCGATCATGCCGGTGGGGCCAGACGATTCGGGGGTTTCGGACGCTCCGACGCGTCTGAAGGATTCGGTGGCGATGTTCCCCACAACGGCGGCACCGGCAATGGCCGGTTCGCGACGCTTGTCTGCATCGGACCTTTCGGATTACACCGTCCGTCCGTCGCGAGTGATGCCTTGGTTGGTCAGCCTAGCACTTTTAGCGGCGTTCTTGTTTGTTGCCGCAAAGGCTTTCGAGCCGTTGTTTGGTACGAAGCCCGATGACACGGTGCGACTGTCGGACGTCGATCCTGTGGTTCCCAAAACACCGTCGCCCGACGAGCCGGCCGCAGCGAATGCCCCACCAGCCGATGCTGCAACTGCGGTGGTGCCGACGACACCATCGATCGATGCGGCGACGATTCCAGCGACCGGTCAGCCTGCAGTTGGCCAAGGCCCTGCGATTGTTGAAGCACCGATGCCGGCGGTTGTTGTGACAACACCAGACCCAGCGGCAAGCGTGACGGTACCGCCCATGGTCGCTTTGGCGCCGGTCGTCGAAGTACCCGCTGGCGATGCGGTGGCGATGCCGAGCGTGAAGCCGGTTGTTCCTGTGCCAGTGACGCCGGCTGAACCGCCGACCGCAGAACCGATGCCGCCAGAACCAGAAGACCCGATCGTGGTGACCAGTGAAGGATCGCTGTTGCTGATTCGCGACCCTGAATTGAACGCATGGGTGTTAGGCAAAAAGGGTGACGTCGTGGCTGCGGACAGCGACCTGATTTGTCCGCCAACGTTCCGCGATAAATTGTCGATCCATGAAGAAGTGGAGTTGACGATGATCGGGCCAGCTCGCGTTGCGATGCGTCCATCAGCGGGAAAGGCGGCCGAATTGACGCTCAGCTATGGTCGCTTTCTAATCTCCGGCAAAATGGATGATCGTCAAGTCTTAGTCCGGTTTGGCGATACCGAAAGCGTTTTGACGCTGCCGACCCCTGCAAGTGTTGTGGCGATCGAAGTGATGTCGACACGTGGTCCAGGCGTCGATCCGGAAAACGCGAGCGGAACACGGCGTGTGATTCAAGTTTTGGCGGCCCAGGGGATGCCGAAATGGCGATCGGGAAATCGGCCGGAAGTGACACTTGAATCGGGCCAGTTGTTGACGGTCGATTCGGGCAACCAAG
>DNWZ01000657.1 GCA_003506095.1 Planctomycetaceae bacterium
CGGCGCGCACCGTTTCCGAGGTCTTCCCGAGTTCGGGTTTTGCCGTTGGTGCCTCGATCGCCTACAACGCCGCCGCTGGTGCTGGACTGAGCGAAACGTCGATCGGTGCCGCACAGGCTCTTGCGCCGGAAGCTCGCGACGAGACCGCTGCGGAAACCTTGGCCCGAGTTTACAACACTGCGATCGATATCGTTGGTGATTTCACGATCAACGCCGAGTCGATGATCGGCATCAATTCGACGGTCAGCAACGCAGCCGAGTCGACCGCATCGACGATTTATGGTTCCAAAGGTGCCGCAGCCGCCGGAGTCGTGGCGACGAATTACATTCATTCATCGACCTTCGCTCAGTTGGAGTTTTCGAGCGATTATGAGCTGGTTGGCCAACCGGGATTGGGGCAGATCGACGTCGGTGGTGATTTGGAGGTGAGCGCAAAGGACAATGGCGAGATCTATGCGAACACCAAACTCGTTTCCTCCAGCGTCATCACCAATGATGGTGGTGCGTCGCTGCTGACTGATATTGTCGACTTCTCTCTGCCGTCCGATTTCGATTCTTCGAACGTCGCAGCGGCGTTGGTATTCGGTTCGAAGGTTCGCGTCTTGAAGAGTCATCGAGAGGGCGGTGATACCGATACCGTTTACACGTATCTCGGCACGGGATTGGACGAAGATGGCAACCCGACAACGTTTGATTTAACGCAGGTCGACTTCAGCGATCTGGACGATTGGTTGCCACCGCCGACCGCGCTTATTCCGCCCATGATGAATGTCGACCAGAGCGACTCGGTGGCTGTCGGTGGTGTGGTGACAATGAACGATGTTCGCGGTGGCGCTTTCGCATCGATCCAATATGCAAACATCAACGCGGGTGCGGTCAGCGTCGCAGCGATCGAAAACGCAACGATTCAGGCCACGGTCGATTCGACGGTCGAGTCTTCTGGCGGCAGCGCGTTTGGCGAAGGCACCAGTCTGGCCGTCAACGGCACGATCGCAACGAACATTGTGTTGAACTCTTCCAGTGCAACGATCTCCCACAGCGTGGTCCAGACCACTGCCGTCGGCACCAGCGAAGGGGGCGTTTACGTTTGGGCAGACAATTCATCACAGATCGACGCGACCAATGACAGCGTGACGAAGTCGGGCGATACCGCTGGTGGCGGGATGCTGGCGTTCAATACGATCGGCTATCTACCGCAGAACGCATTGTTCAATACGTTTGACACGTTGCTGACCAGCAACATCGGAAAGAAACAACCGGCCGCCACAACCGCGTCGTTGGTCAACACGAAAGTGATCGCCGCTGGTGATGTTGACGTCCTGGCCGAGTCGACTTCGTCCATCGAATCGACCGTCAGCAACGCGACCACATCGGCGGCATCGGCGCTGACAGGGGCAACCGGCATGGCGATCGGCGGTGTACTGGCGTCGAACATGGTCGCCTCGGACGTCAAGGCATTCATCGACAATTCTGGGATCACAGACGCGCCAGATCGTCTTGTTCAAGCATCCGGAAACATCACCGTCGATGCCAACGATTCTGCGTCGATCGTCTCCGATACGCGATTGTTGGCGGATTCGACGACAACGAATGATGGCGGCACCAGTCTGATCGGCGACTTTCTGACATCGCTGATCATGCAATATGAATACTCGAGCACTTCGGGTACGAAGGACCTCACGTTTGGCGACAAGGTTCGCGTCGCATCGATTTATGAACTGCCAGAAGATGCTGTTGATGATGAAAACTTTGAAGGGGAAGCGGTCTACCAGTACATGGGCACGGCCGGTTCGATCGATCTGGCGACGACCGACTATTCTGATTTCGGTCTCTGGAAAAAGCTTGAACCGTTCAATGTCCCCGGAGCCGGACTGAACTTTTCCGATTCCGATTCGGTGGCCGTCGGTGGCTTGGTCGTCCGCAACGATGTTGACGGAAATGTGAAAGCGTATTTGTCGTACGTCACCGCGACTTCGGTTGGCGACATCACGATCACGGCGACGGGAAATCAAAACCTGGAAGCGACGACTGATAGCACCGTCAGTTCGTCGGGCGGCAGCGCCTATGGCGCCGGTACATCGTTGGCGGTCAACGGTGTCATCGTCACCAACAACATGACCGGCTTTAGCGAGGCCTATACCGACAACAGCACGATCACCACAGCATCAGCGGGCAATGAACCTCAAGACGCCAAAGGCGATTTCAGTCTGCGCGCCGACAACACCGCTTCGTTCACCGCGATCAACACCAGCAGCACCCAGTCGGGCGACACCGCAGCCGGCGTGACGCTCGCTTTCAACCGTCTTGGCTATGCACCTGACAATCTGTTGTTCAATACCTTGGAAGCGATCTTCGGCACAATCCTTGGCGGAGATGATCCGGTCGGAGCGAAAGCTTGGATGCGGAACACGCCGGTCACTGCGAGCGGCGACATGTCAGTGATCGCTCATAACGATGCCTTGCTGACAGCCGAAGTCACCAACGCGACGGCGTCCAGTGCGGGCGCGATCACCGGGGCCAACGGGATGGCGGCGGCCGCGATCGTGGCTAGTAACATGGTCGAAAGCCAAGCTTCGGTCACGGTCGACTTTACCGATGCGTATTTGACCGC
>DNWZ01000735.1 GCA_003506095.1 Planctomycetaceae bacterium
GCAGCGATTCAAGAAACGTCTTGCCATAATGTTTGGTTTGGATTCGCGGATCGAGCACGACGACAATTCCACGATCGGTTGCGGTCCGAATCAGCCGGCCAAATCCTTGGCGAAACTTGATCACCGATTCGGGTAATTGATAATCACGAAACGGATTGCCACCACCGTCGCGGATCGCTTCTAACCGGGCTTGCAACAGCGGATGATCGGGAACACTGAATGGTAGTTTCGTGATGATCACGTTCTGTAATGCGTCACCGGGCACGTCGACTCCTTGCCAAAAGCTGTCAGTACCAAACAACACGCTGCGTTTATTGGCGCGAAAGGTTTCTAATAACTGAGTGCGGTTCATCTCGCCCGCTTGGCTTAGCAACATCATGCCCTGTTCATTCAACCACGGCAGCACGGCGGCGGCCGATCGTCGCAGCAGATCGTAACTGGTGAACAGCACGAACGCGTGGCCGTCGGTCTGAGCGACAAAACGTTTGATTTGGGTGGGCAATGCGGATTCGAACTTCGCGCGTTCGGCCGACGGATCGGGTAACCCGCTGACCAAGATCACTTCCGCCTGTTGATCGTATCGAAACGGGCTGCCCACGCGTACCGATAAACCGCCACTTAAGCCGACGCGTGAGCGAAAGAAACCGAACGAATCGTCTTTGCCGACGGCTAAGGTCGCGCTGGTCATGACGACACTTTTGATCCGCTTGTTTTGGAACAATTCTTCGCGAAGTGCGGCACCGACATCGATCGGCGCGGCGGCCAACGAGACGCGTTCATAGCCACGCCGCGAACTGTCGCGTTCGAGCCAATAGACCGATCCTTCCATGATCTGTTGGTTCCAGCTTTTCAGCGTCGTCGACATCGAAACCAATCGGTCACGCGCCGAATCGAAGTTCTTCTTCTCGGATTCATCCGTGATCGACAGTGCGAATCGCTCGATGCGTGCGGCCAATTCTTCCATCGGTTCGCTGAGCGGATTGACAACCACTTCTGGCGAACTGACACGACCATTCGTATCGCCCTTGTGGTCCCACCAATCGAGTAAGTCGGCAAAATAATTGGCGGCCGCAAAACGACATTGATCGACCATTCGCTGTAATGTTTTCAGGTCATGAGTGACCAACAAACCTTTCTGAGTGCGATCGTTATAAAGTCGATTGAGTTGATAATCGATTTGAGAGTTAGTTAAACGAATTCCAAGGTAATCACCCGCGACCGCTTCGATCGTATGACATTCATCCAGTACCACGGCATCGTAATCTGGCAACAGCGATACACCTTGGCGACGCAGCGCCAGATCGCTGAAGAACATCGCATGGTTGACGATTAACAATTGTGCGCGTGATGCTCGCCGACGCGCTTGAAAGTAATGGCACTTGGCGAAGGTCTCGCATTTCTTGCCAAGACAATTGCCGGTGTCGCTGGCGACCTCGTCCCAGACGGTCGAGGCCGGTTTGAAAGGCACGGTCGACAAACTCCCTTCGGTCGTGTCTTTGGCCCAGTGCTTCAAGCGTCGCAATTGGTCGAGTTGTTCATCGGTGTTGAACAGCAATGACGCCCGCGTCTGTGCATTGGCGAGTCGCCGCAACGAAACATAGTTGCCGCGACCTTTGACCAACACGGCGCTGAACTCGCGTGGGATGACGCTGTTGAGCAACGGAATGTCTTTGGCGATCAACTGTTCTTGCAAGCTGATCGTATGGGTCGAAATCAGGATCCGCCGAGGCGCCTCGCCACGCTCGTCTGGCGATTTTGTGCTCGGCTCATCGCCGGGGTCATCCGCGGGTGAATCGAGACGTTCGTCGTGACGAGCTTGATCCAAAGCACTGGTCATTTTTCCTTGTGCTTCGGTGGCGTGCAAAATCGCAGGCACCAGGTAGGCGAAACTTTTGCCGGTTCCCGTGCCGGCTTCGGCGACCAAATGCTTACCGGATCGCAACGCCTCGGCCACGGCGGCGGCCATCTGCAATTGCTGCGGACGATGTTCGTAATGCTTCAGCCGCTTGGCGATACGGCCTTCGGGGCCAATGATTGCCGCGACGTCGAGTTGATCACCCACGCTTCACCGGTCGATTGTCGATTTCCGATGTGGCGGTCGATTGCTGCATGAGAACGTCGTTATAAACGAGAAACGTATTGTGAGCTGAGCCGCCGAATCAATCGTCGCACCTCCAGGACACTGATCGTGGCCAGCACCTGTGGAACGGGCAGTCCACACGTCTGGACAATGTTATCGATTGCGGTCGCTTCGGTCGCAATGGCATCTAGGACCAAGCGTTCGCGATCGTTCAGCAACGCTTCCGCAGGCCGATGAACGTCGCGGCCGTCGCTGGTCGGAACCGGTTGGGCCAGTGGGCCGAGGCATTCCAAGATGTCGTCAACGTTGCGGATCAGCGTCGCGCCATCGCGAATCAACAGGTTGGTGCCTTGGCTGGCACGACTGGTAACCGCACCGGGCAATGCTAACACCTCGCGACCTTGCTCATAAGCGGTACGCGCGGTGATCAGTGATCCGCTACGCTCGGGGGCCTCGATCACAAGCGTTGCATGGCTCAGCCCGCTGATCAGCCGGTTTCGCTGGGGGAAGGTGCCGCTGTGCGGCTTGGTCTGCGGATGAAACTCGCTGACGACGGCCCCGTTGTCAGCGATACGGCGCGACAGATCGGCGTTTTCTGGTGGATAAATGTGGCCAAGTCCGCAACCGAATACGGCAATGGTTCTGCCACCTGCATCGATCGCGCCTTGATGAGCAGCGGAGTCGATTCCGCGCGCCATGCCGCTGACGATGGTTATGCCTGCCTTTGCCAAACCATACGCAATTTTTTCTGCTTGCGAGCGACCATAAGCCGTTGCATGACGGGTGCCGACAATCGCGACAGCCAAAGCATCGCACGGTTTCAGCTCACCACCGACAAACAGAATCGGCGGCGCGTCCGGCAGTTCTTGCAACGATTGCGGATAGTGTGGCGAGCCGATTGGCAAAATTGTCACTCGATGATCATCGCACCAATGGACGATTGCATCGACATCAACGTGATCGCCGGCGTGTTGAATCGCTGCGACCAACTTGGGACCTACGTTGCGAACGCCCGACAACGGGGCGGCATCCGCAGATAATACTGCCGCCGCAGTGCCAAAACGCTGGATCAAATCGGCCAGCGTTCGAGGACCAATCCCCGGTAACATCGCCAACCGAAGAGACGATTCTAGATCATCACTCATCAAAGGATGTCATTCCGATGCATCCGCCAATAGGTATCACGGCCTAGACAGAAAAGACCGACCAGCGGCGGAGAGCTGGACCAGCCGCGATTGGAACAGTGAACATTTCACTGTTTATCACCGCAGAACTGATCGCAGTCAACCATGCAAGGGGTGACGCAACGGCTCAGAATCAGGGCAGAACGTTCGCAGGCGTCGCAGGATCCGGCGTCGGATTGACAATCACGCGATCATTGGAACCCGATCCCGCAGCGGCCGCAGCAATCCCCAGTCCAGCCAGACCGAGCAAGCCGCCGGCACCGCCCATGCTACCGCCACCGCCACCTGCACCGCCGCCGGGGCCACCTAAGCCAGCACCACCTCCGCCTGGGAAGGGGGCAAAGGAGGCCTCGGCCTGAAGCGGCAATGGCTGGTCCTCGATTTGGTCGGTGTCTCGCAAAAGCCTCGGCAGATCAGGAACAAGGGCTCGAGGAATCGGTACGATTGGCAACACGTCGCCGGTCGAGAAGGGGCCAACGACAACCGGCTGTCGGGCCATGATTGTCACGAAAGTTTCGCGATTTGGCTGGGTGGCTGACAAAGCTGGCGTTACTGCCTCAAACCCAAACGCCGCATAACCAGCGGGGCCGGCGCAGATAATCCCGTAGTTGCCCGGTTGCAGTTCCTCAAACGCAAATCGTCCCAACGAATCAGAAATCGCTCGGGCAACCAATTCACCATTTTTATAGAGCAACAAATTGTTGCCTAGGATGTTTTGGCTAATCAATTTGTCTTGCAGTAACAAAACCACCTGACCTTCCATCCGCCCGGATTCCGAAAGGTTTACTCGGAAGTCGATCGTTGAAGTGACTTCGCCCGAAGCAACCAATGGCGCGTCAATGTCTGACAGGGTCGACTTGCCTGGAGGTACAAACGAGATCGCAGCCCGGACTGCCGCACTCGGGGCCAATGTGAAGATTGGCAGCGTGATTGTCGCCGCCGGAGCCGTTTCAACCTGGTTTGGACTTTCCAAATTGTCCGGGTCGCTAACCCGAATAACAACAGGAAAGGCAGCATGCCCCATCTGGCCGGAAGTAACGAAAGCGTACACTCCAGAAGTCTTGACTTGAACAGTAACCCAACCTTGATCGTTTGATTCGTAACGCACATGGGTGCTGTCTGGCGCAATGACTGTTAGCCAAGAACCAGCCAATTGCGAACTGCTGGTTCCATCGTACTTGATCAACTGAACCCGAATCGGTTGGCTTAAGTCGCGAACGTACAACAAGTTCTCAGCGGGAATCTGCCTCGATGCTTCAACATCCGAGACCGCCACTGCCCCTGCATTGCCGGCAGGCACATCGGCGACGCCCTGAGCTGATGCGGGCAGTGAAATCGCAAAAGCGGCCAGGGTGTTTGCCAAGGCAAACGACTTCAACGTACGCTTGAGACCCATTGTTCTGATTTCCAAGTAAAACGATTCCGCCCAAAAGTGCGGAGATTAGCGACGGTTAGATTACCCAGCTTAAGCAATTTCGCGAAGTGTGGGTAGTTAAAAAGTCAAAATCAGTTGCTTCTACCCACCCGTGCCGCAACTTCGTAAACCCTTCTCGGTTTTCACGGCGTCAACAGTCAGTCGCTCGTCCGGAGTTCCGATTGGGGCCAGGAAACGGTGTTGACCCGCCTCCGCTGCAGCTGATATTCCTCGGCTAATCGTGGGTTTGATCGCAACGGAGGCAACGGAAAAATTATGTTCCAAAACAGATTGTTACCAATTTCGCTGAGCGCGGCTTTTATTTTTTCAACTCTCACTGGCTGTGGGAAGTCGGACACTTCGTCACAGGCCGATCTTGCACCCGCAGCAACACGCCCGGGCGCGATCGCGTCGACGACGGCGCCGCTGGATATTAACGCCGCGAAAGATGCTGTGTCGCAATTCCTCGACGCCGTGCGTCGAGGCGGTGATACCGGCGGGGCGCATGCGCTGCTGACAAAAGATGCTTGCGCCGTTTTAGAAGGCTTGGGGCGATCAGTTCAACCAATCGGCTCACCTGCGGCAAAATTCGTCGTTACACGTAGCGAAGCGGTTGAAGGGCACGCCAATTCGGCCCTCGTTCACAGCACTTGGTCAGAACCGACCGAAACAGGTACCTTTGAAACGTTCCAGGTTGTTTGGGCCCTCGAATGGGAGCAAAAAGCTTGGAAGATTTCGGGCTTGGCAATGGAGCTTGACCCAACTCAGGAACCGATGATCATCGACTTTGAAGATCATGCCCAGATGGCCAACTTGTTCCGCGGGGAAACCGAGGGGCAAGCAAACAGCAGCGCGGTAAAATCAGGAAATGCGGACAACGTGTCACAGGCCCCCGGAAGCACAGCAACTTTCTAAAGGCCCAATCGCTTGGGCATTCCTCTAAAACGCTCGCCGATCTCGGTGAGCGGAGGTGGGAGTTCTAGACCTGAATGAATCGAGTCTCCGTTCGTCAGCCGAACTCGATTATCCGCCCGCAGGGTTAATGTTGCACGATCTTACTTAGGGGCCACTCAGGGTAACAATATCGCCCCCCTATCTTTTCTTTCGTGTTTGGTGATCGGCTGTTCCCTAGCCATGACCCGCCCAGCCACCGGTTGGTCTTGAGGTCGATTTTGCCAACCACGATCCCCCAGCTGTTTTTCGGGTGGAAGTTTTTCACCGACCAGTGATTGACACGCAGTCTGCCTAATGTACGCTTACCGAGAAGTTTGCGTGTCCGGCAATCTTTACCCAGACTACCTGGGTTGAATTGGATTGGTCGGCATCGCGTTCAAGCTGTCCTTGATCGCGGTCAAAGTTTTAGCCCCGGGAAAAGGGCGTTGTTGATTTGCGCAAGGATTCGCAGCTTATTTACCCGAATAGTTTTGGAGAGTTTAGATGAGTCGAAATGTTGTTAGCGTAGTTGTGGCATTTGCACTGTTGGTTGGCGGTTCGATGATCAGCACTGATTCGTCGGCACAAGCTGGTCACTGTGGCGGTGGCCTGTTTGCTAAGCTGAAAGCCGCTCGCAGCAGCTGCTGTGCACCAGCACCAGCTCCGGTTGAATGCTGTGAGCCAGTTGTTGAAAAGAGCTGTGGTGGTGGTTTGTTCGCCAAGCTCCGTGCTCGTTGTGCAGCCCGTAAGGCAGCTTGCTGTGCTCCAGAACCAGCACCATGCTGTGCACCAGAACCAGCTCCATGCTGTGCACCAGAACCAGCTCCATGCTGCGAAGCAGCTCCAGCACCATGCTGCGGTGCAGCTCCAGTTGCTGAGCCATGCTGCGGTGCAGCTTCAGGCGAAGTTGTTTATGGCGAAACCATCATCAGCGAAGCACCAGTCGCCGACGCTCCAGTAGAAAGCGCCAGCGACGCTGTTCCACCAGCTCCGGTACCAGCGACTGAGTGATTTGTAACTCGGTCTAGCTAACCGATCGCAATCGTTTTCGTTTGCGATGCGTTCAAGCATGAAAACCCCAGATCGAGTACAAACTCGGCCTGGGGTTTTTTATTTGTTTCGGGTTCTTAGTGAAGTTGAATGTCAGACAAGCATTGTTTTGGTTCGCACGTCTCGGTTGCCGGCGGCCTTGATCGCGGAGTCGCGCGGGCGGTCGAGTTGGGTTGCGAGTGTTTGCAGGTTTTTACGAAAAATGCCAACGCGTGGAAAGTCGCCCCGCTAACGGATGCGGCGATTACTGCCTGGCAAGTCGCTTTCCAGAAATCGGGGCTCAAGCATCCGATTGCGCACGCCAGCTATCTGATCAATTTGGCATCGCCCGATCCGGTGCTGTGGGAAAAATCGATTGAAGCGCTGGTTATCGAGTGGCAGCGTTGTGAAGTGCTGCAGATCGAGGGATTGGTCCTGCACCCTGGCGCTTTCACAACCAGCGACGAAGCGACGGGTTTGTGTCGGGTGGTCCAAGCGATTATCCGCGTCGCTGAGAGCGTATCGCCGAAACACTGTCGGTTGATGCTTGAAAACACCGCTGGCCAGGGCACATGTTTGGGACACAGTATCAAGCAGATCGGCGAAATCATCGATGGCGTGACGCAGCAAGCCGCGGCGTATAGCGGCAACCTGGCCGTTTGTATTGACACTTGCCATGCGTTTGCCGCTGGTTATGCGATCCACACCGCGGGCGGATTTCACGATTTTGTCAACGAGATCAAGGATGTTTTACCCGCTGGTGCAGTCCGTGCGATTCACTTGAATGACAGTAAAAAACCACTCGGCAGTCGAGTCGATCGACACGAGCACATTGGGCGGGGAGAGCTCGGGCTTGAGGCATTCCGACTGCTGCTTGCCGACCCTTTGCTTGGTCCGCTGCCCGGTTATCTAGAGACCGAGAAAGGGGTCGATCCGCAGTCGGAGCGAGACTGGGACGAAATCAATTTAGGCGTGCTGCGTTCGCTGGTCGAAGAAATGGCGTGATTCGGCATCGATCTTGCGCAGCGACGCAAAACAAAGTTCCAGAACTTACGCATCAGGGCATTCGCAAATCGACCGTGATTGCGTTATTCTCAAAGAGTATCGTTTCAACCGCCCTCCGTCGCAGCTCCCGAGGAAGCATTTTCTCATGACCCGCCTTCGTTATCTCGCCCTCCAGCTTTCGATCGTTCCTTTCCTCTATGCAACCCTAAGTCCATTGACCCTATCCGCTCAAGATGCCGCAGCCCCGGCCGCTCCTGTAACACCGGCTGACCCGGTGGGTTACTTCCTTGGCATGTCCGTTGGCCAACAAATGGCGCAACAAGGATTTAAGTCAGAAGATTTCTCTGGCGCCGGATTCGCAGCCGGAATCAACGACGCACTGGCTGGCAAGGACGCGGCATTGACCGACGAACAAATGCAACAAGTGGCCCAAAAGATCGAAACGATCTTGCGAGCACGACAAGAAGAAATGGTCGCGGAAATGCGAAAGTTGGGTGCCGCAAACCTTGAAAAGAGCAATCTTTTTCTCCAAGAGAATGGCAAAAAAGAGGGCGTCAAGACGCTGGCAAGCGGGCTGCAGTATAGCGTGATCACCGCCGGCGCCGGCAAGTCGCCCGTCGCAGAGGATACGGTTCGCGTCCACTACACGGGCAAGTTAATCGATGGCACAACCTTTGACAGCTCTGTCGCTCGTGGCGAGCCGGCCGAGTTTGGCGTTGGTCAAGTGATTCCGGGATGGCGCCAAGCGTTGCAAGAAATGAAAGTCGGCGACAAGTGGATGTTGTACATTCCTCCTCAACTTGCTTACGGGGCCCAAGGTGGTCCTGGGGGTCGAATCGGTCCTAACGAAGCTTTGATCTTCGAAGTCGAATTGCTGGAAATTGTTCAGTAACGGCGGCTTGCCATCGAAAAACGGCGCGGCGGCTCATTCATTTCGGATGAGCCGCTTTTTATTTTGCGACAACCTCGTCTTGGCGTTCTAAAAGGTAGTCGATCAACCCGCATTTGCGGTTAGAATGGGAAATACCCGCAATGGCCGTCAGCACGTTGTGATCGCATCGCAACGCCAGGCCTAGCTCCTACCTCCCATTCCCCTTTTGCAGCAGTACCAGCCCATGAAACTCAGGTTCCGGTCGCAGACCATTCATCGAATTGCCCTGGTCGGCATCTTGGCCGCTTCACTCGGATCGATCTCCACCGCTTGGGCTCAATCGCCGACAATCGATTTGTCAAAGCCGCCCACCGAACTGGTCACCACCCCAATGCCGCTTCAGGTTGTCGAAGCCTATCCCAATCTGCGGATCGAAAGACCGATCGTGATTACCGGCGCTGGCGATGGCTCGGGGCGTTTATTCATCGCGTCGCAGTACGGACAGATTTATACAATCGATCAGAAAGATACGGACGTTGAAGAGCCGAAACTGTTCGTCGATTTAAGCGACCGGGTCATGTATAAGGATCGCGAAAACGAAGAAGGATTCTTAGGGCTGTCGTTCCATCCTAAGTTTAAAGAAAACGGCCACTTTTTCGTCTATTACACCACGAAAGATCGGCCACACGTTTCGGTCTTAAGCCGTTTTACAGCCACCGGCGATGGAAAGGTCAAGGGCGACACCGGGTCCGAAGTCGAATTGTTAAGTATCCAGCAACCGTTTTGGAATCATAACGGTGGCACAATCGAGTTCGGGCCAGATGGATATTTGTATGTTGCGCTCGGAGACGGCGGTAAAGGAAACGATCCGCTGATGAGCGGTCAAGATCTCAGCAAGTTGCTCGGGTCAATCCTGCGAATTGATGTCGACAATACCAGCGAAGGCCGCGCTTATGCGATTCCCAAAGACAACCCGTTCGTAGACCGTGATAATGCATGGCCAGAAATTTATGCCTACGGTGTTCGCAACATTTGGCGAATGGCGTTCGATCCAAAGACCAAGGAACTGTGGGCTGCGGACGTCGGACAAAACGATTGGGAAGAAGTAAACCTGATCGTCAAAGGCGGCAACTATGGATGGAGCATGCGAGAGGGGGCTCATAAGTTCACGCTCGGTGATGGCAAAGGTGCTGATCACAACCCTGACATGGTCGATCCGCTGGTTGAATATCCCCATACCGACGATTGGGGCAAATCCGTAACTGGCGGTGCCGTCTATCGTGGAAAGTCAGTTCCGATGTTGGATGGCTATTACTTGTATGGCGATTATGTCACAGGTCGATTGTGGGCACTGAAGTACGATCGAGACAGCAAGAAGGTCGTCGAGAATCGCTCGATCGCCTGGAACCAATTGCCAGTCTTTACCTTCGGCCAAACCGATGATGGGGAGGTGCTTTTCAGCACAATGATGGCCGGTGGACGGATCTATCGATTCGCTCCGATCGCTCAATAACGGCTGCTCGTAAGATTGATTCAATCGGGCGCCCGAGTCGAAGTCACTCGCGTCCGATTTCAACGTTGATCTGATAACGGCCGCCTTCTCGTCGCACCCAACATTTCAGTCGCTCGCCGGGCATCGTATCGGCAACCGCAGCCCGCAGCGACTGAAAATCGGTGATGTCGACGTCTCCGAACTTTTCAACGACATCGCCTACGCGGAGCCCCGCAACTTCAGCCGGTGAGCCTGGGTTCACGACGGCGATCGCTGCGACGTCCGATCCCTGCTGGCCGCGAACACCCAAAACCGGCTTGAAACCTTCTAGGTATCCCCAGGCTTCGCCTTTGACCAAGCGATCCCAAGTTTTGTCATAGTGATCAAACGGGACATGAAGATTATCTGCTACGTCGTTTCCGATCCGACTGTGGACCGCGATCAACCGACCGCTAATGTCAAAAAGTGGACCGCCGCTGTCGCCGCCGATCAAGGCACAGTCCGTGACCAAGGCGTCGGTACGCACGGCCAAAATGCGACCGATGCGGGTCACCACGCCTCGATTGAGATCAAACCCGCCAGGGTGACCGCTAGCAATGCACCACATGCCCGGCCGCAACTGGCTGCTTGTACCCAGTGAAGCGTGGGGCCACTTGCGTCCTTGGCTCTGGCCGTCATTGATCTTGATCAACCCTGCGTCGACCGACCGATTCAAACCAAGCGTGGTCGCAGTAACAGTTTCACCGTTTTTGAAAGTAATGATCGCCGTTTTTCCCGGTCGCGTGGCGACGTGCGCCGCGGTCAGGATAAAGCCGTCAGCAGTGACCAGAACACCACTTCCTTGTGCCGGTCCGATCGACACGTTTACGGTACACTCCGCGACGCGTTCGGCGACGCGACGGTGTTGCTCTTCGAGCTGGAGCATTTGGTCGAGCGTTTTGGGAGTCCCGCCTTTTTCCAGCAACTCGACCAACGAATCAGCCACGTCGATTTTCGTGCCGACGCCTTCGAGTGATCGCAATGGTGAGGTTTCGGCAAAGGCAGACGTGGAAATCGCCGCTAATCCGATCGCCGCCCAAGCAATCGCCGCAGAAGCCGCCCAGGCGCGGAAACCAGAGCCCAGCACCGCTAATCCGAGCAAGCGGTTGTTGGTACAGCGACACAATCGATCACCAAAACAGAAAATGAACCGTTTACGCATTGTCGCATCGCTGGGAGCTTGAAGAATACCGGTGCGGCGGATCCCGCCTCCCCATTGTAAACATAGGCGTCAAGCGAAAGAAAAGAGATGGCTGAGAAAATTGCCACTAGCGGGACTTTGATTGTCGGTTGTGGCTACATCGGTTCACGTGTTGCCGCTGCGATGAAGCGTCTGCAGAACGATGGACCGGTCTACGCAATGACTCGATCACGAACGAAAGCGGAGGTTTTCGCGGCCGTTGGGTTTGAGCCTGTCATCGCTGACTGGACAGACCGTCGTACGCTTTCTGCTCTGCCGCGGTGTCAGCGAGTTTTGGTAGCGGTCAGCTACGACAGCAAATCCGGCGTGTCTCGCGAAGACTCGCAGGTCGGCGGGCTGAGTAATTTGCTCGATTTTTTGCCGATATCGACCGACATTTGCTACCTCAGCACGACCGGTGTTTACCACCAAAGTGACGGGTCTTGGGTCGACGAGACTTCGCCAGCTAGACCGATCGGTGAAGGTGGGAAGGCCCATCTGCGAGCCGAATCGCTGCTGCACCGCCGTCGTCCCAACTCGCCGTGGACCATTTTGCGGCTGGCGGGTATTTACGGGCCTGGGCGAATACCGCGAGTCGCTGACGTCTTGGCCGGCCGCCCGATCGAAGGCCCGAACTGCGGGTACTTGAACTTGATTCATCGCGATGATGCTGTATCGGCGATCTTGGCGGCGTGGACACGTAGGCAAGATCGCCACAACCTGTACTTAGTCGCCGACGACCAACCGGTGATTCGTAGTCGGTTTTACGAACAGATCGCGGTTATCAGCGGTGTGCCAAGTCCGAAGTTCGCAGCAAATGACAAACCGTCACTGTCGGCCCGTTCGGCCAGCAATAAACGGGTCTGGAACCGTCGCCTACGGCGAGATCTGTTGTCGAAGCTTGATTTTCCAACGTATGTGCAAGGGCTGACTGACCTATTGAGGTGACTATGTTAGCCTACCGGTATTCATTTCGTCCGCTGTCCCGATAATCATGCCATGTTGACCCGCAAGACGCTTTTTCCAGGAATCATCGAACTCAATTTCCAAGCTGGCGAAGTGCTCGGCTGCAACGTCTACCTCGTCTTCGATGCTGACCAGTGGATTCTGATCGACATCGGATACGAAGAGACGGTTGACGATTTTGTAGAGATCATCCGTCAACTCGACTTCCCGTTTTCTCGTTGCAAAACGCTCGTTGCCACCCACGCCGATGTCGACCACATCCAGGGTTTGGCGAAGCTGAAACAGTTGCTGCGAACAACCGTCACAGCGCACCCCAACGCGGTTGCGCCGCTGGAATCGGGCGATCCGCTGTTGACGCTGGCTGTTATCGAAGCCCAAGGTCTGAAACTTGAAATGCCGCCGGTACAAGTCGAAAATCAGGTCAAAGACGGCGATGTGATCACTGTTGGGTCACTGGAACTGGAGGTTTGGCACACGCCCGGACACACCAACAGCCAACTCGCCTTTCGCTGTGGCGATGTGTTGCTCAGTGGTGACAACATCTACCGCGACGGTTGTGTCGGAGCGATCGACGCTCACCACGGCAGCGACATCAAGGCTTTCATTCGGTCATTGACTCGGATTCGTGACAGCGACGTTCGCTGGTTGGCCCCGAGCCATGGTCCGATCTTCGCCAAGGACAACGCGATGTTGCAGCGAACCATCGATCGCCTGGAAAGCTATTTAAAAATGGCTGACTTTGGCACCTTGGCCGATTCATGGCCGTTGATGGACGAATGGGAAGACGAAGTCGCCCAAGGCAAAATGCCCGACGGTCTCGAATCACCAGTCAGCGGTAAGTGATTCGTGAAATGGTGAAAAATAGCGGCCCGACATGCCGGCCGGGTGATTCCACAAACTACGCCGCTGCGACCACCGTGTTCCGCTTGGACGATCGATAGCTCGTGACCATCACGAACACCAAAATCACAGCACCGATCAAGTCGATTACCGAGATCCGTGAAGCGCCAAGGGATGCTTGATCCGGATAAAGCGAACACGCCGCGGCCGCGAATAACAACAATCGCAGCGGCCAGCCCAGCGGCGAAAACAGATAACCCGCCATCCCGCCAGCAAGTGCCAAAACACCCAGTGTTGCCGCGGTCACGGACAGAAGCACCGCTAAAATCTCCGGTGGACCGCCGTCGGCCGCCATTAGACAAAGCTCGGGTCGGTAGACGAACATGAACGGTAACGTAAAGCCGACTAAAGAGAATCGGAACGCCGCGATGCCGGTTTCCATCACGCCCGAACCGGCGATCGATGCCGTTGCATAAGCCGCAAGCGCCACCGGCGGCGTGACCATCGCCATCATGCCGAAGTAGAAAATAAACAGGTGAGCGGCGAGGATCGGTACGCCTAGCGTCGGATCGGCAAAGACCGGCCCAATCACGGTCGCCAAAAGCAGGTACGAAACGGCCGATGGTAAGCCCATGCCCAGGATGATCGAACATCCCATGATCGCAAGCAACGCCAAGAATAGGCTGTTGCCTGCCAACGGGATAATCGCTTGAGGCACTCCCGTGCCGATTCCGGTTCGCGACACCAAGCCGATCACAATCCCGACACACGCCGCAGCGACGATCAAGGGAATGCCACCTTTGGCCGCAGTATCAAAACCGGCGACGATCATTCGCCGCCATGTCGACGAAAGCAGGCCGATTACCAACGTAGCTGCCATGCCCCAAATCATCGCGTCGAGCCAACCGCCCACCACCGGTGCGACGAAGTGCGCGACGATGGATGCGACGATCCAAACCACAAACCCCAGCATTCGCTCAGACAGACTGGCTGATGTGCGAGGGTTGATGAAAATCATCGCCATCACAAAGGCCAGCGAATAAGTTACAGCGCGAAAAGGCGAGCTGCCCAACAGCAAAAACACCATCAGGCTGCCCAGTGCACCAAAGAACGTCAGTCCCTCGAAGCTCAAGAACACAGCTTCTCGCTTTGCCGCACCATCATTGCCAGTCGCTTGTGCACCATCGATCGGGTCATTCATGGCACCGGAGTTCATTAACTGTGCAACGACAGTTTCGGCATCGGGCTGTGGCGATTGCGAATCACCCCTGCGATCACCTTCGTAAGCCAACTCAGGCACCTCATCGATTCGTCTGGCATAAAAATGCACCAACAAGAAAATCGACAAGTAATACAACACCGCTGGGATGATTGCCGCTTTACAGATTTCTAAATAGGTCACAGCGGGCGTTCGATTGATGATCTCCAGCATCATATATGCCCCGGCGCCCATTACCGGCGGCATTAAAGCTCCGCCCGAAGAAGCCGCCGCTTCGATCCCCGCAGCGATGTGCGGGCGAAAGCCGATACTGCGCATCAGCGGAATGGTAAACACACCCGTGGTTGCGGCATTGGCAACTGCGCTTCCCGACAGCGAGCCCATCAAGCCGCTCGACAAAACAGCGACTTTTGCCGGGCCACCGGCTTTCTTACCCAGCAATCGCGTCGCCAGTGCGATGATATAACCCGTCGCTCCGCTGGCTTCTAAAAACGCGCCAAACAAGACGAACAAAAACACATATCGAAACATCACACCCAGTGCCGTTCCGAAAACGCCTTCGGTTCGCAAATAGGTTTGACCGATCAAGTCACCAAAGTCTTGTCCACGGTGTGGGAACAGCCAATCAGGCAACCCTTGCGAAATGCTTTCATGGGCGTAAAGCACAAACAAAAGAGCCAAAATCGGTAGCGCCCAACCGATCGATCGTCGTGTCGCTTCCAGCACCAAAACCAAACCGATCGCTCCGATCACCAAGTCTGACGTCTTATAGATGCCGGCACGTTGGCCAAGATCCGAGCCATAATAAATCAAATAACCGCAGCAAATGGCTGCCAAAATCGACAACAACCAATCGCTGGATCCGGTTAGAGATTCGGGCAACCACTTCACCCGCAGCGGGAAACAGAGGAAGCAAAGGATCAAACCGGCGCTTGCAAAAATCGCCAATTCTTTCAACGGGCTGAGCAGCGAAAAATTCACTTCGATCAATACATAAATCGACAGCGCTGCGGCTAAAGCGGGAATCACCCACGACCGCAGCGATTTTCGAATCTTTGTATTGCCTTTGCCGTCTTGATCAACCGAAACCGTGTCAGCTGACTCAGTCATTTTTCACCGTCGTTGGCCAAATACCGATCTCTTCGTAATATCGAATCGCGCCGGGATGAAACTCAGTACCATTCGCCTTGGCGACATTCTCAGGCGTAATGTCCTTCGCCGCCCGATGGCGGCTGGCGATCTGCTCGCGGCTTTCGTAAACCTTTTTGACAAAATCATAAACCAGTTGTTCGTCGATGCTGGAATGCGTGATCAGGTGTGCCGAACCGACATTCAATCCGTTGTAATCTTCATCGATTCCCGAATATGTGCCGCCGGGGATCGTTGCGGCTTCGAAAAACGGATAATCGTTAATCAACTTTGCCTTGGCCGCGTCATCATAAGGGATCAAGCGAATCGGATTCGCTTGAGCCATCTGTGCGAGCGCCGGATTGGGCACACCGCCACCGATCATCGCCGCGTCAACCGCCCCATCGCCCAGCAAATCAACGGCGCTCTGCTGGCTGCCGTAACGGGGTGTTATGTCCGCGATCGTCAATCCATGCGATTCAAGAATTGGGTTGACGAAATACTCAAACCCCGCCCCTTCGGGCCCTAAGAAAACTCTTTTGCCTTTCAAGTCCGCAACCGTTTTGATCGGCGAACCGGCTGGCGTGACAAACATTGCCACATTGGGAAATAGCGTCATCACCGCACGCGAATCATGCTTTTGTTCCCAATCGCCCTCACCGCGGACCGCGAAGTAGGTGATCGACGAATTGGACATTGCAAATTGCAACTTGCCCTGGGTCAGCAAACGGATGTTTTCCATCGACCCGCCGGTCGACTCCGCGCTGACTCGCCAATTCGAGTCGCCCGATTGCTCGTTCAACACTTCGCAAACCGCGCTGCCCACCGTGTAGAAAGCCCCTCCGACGGGTGCAGTCCCAACGCTGATGAACTGCCGCTTGGCTGCTTCGCCACCATCGCCACCGCGGTTGCAGCCAGTGGCAAACAGTACGGATAAGGAGAGCGAGGCCAGTGCACAGGTGCAGGTGAACAGAAGACGAAAATCGATCGCAATGCGCATCAGTGGCTCGTCGAAAGGAGAAAGGCGGGCTGTTGGTCGAGGACCAACATCTTAATCGGTCCAGTCGCAGTAGGATATCTCAGGAGGGTACCACGAAGTATTGTCCGCTCCAAGCATCACCCCCTCCAAAAGCGTCCTGGCCCGCTTTCCGCTCGACCGATCGGCTTCACCAGGGATCGCTCAGCCATGCACGAATGACCGCCCGTGTGCGGGGCGTGCGGACCGATCGGGGCGTGCTGGCCGATCGGGGCGTGCTGGCCGATCGGGCATCGATCGACAATTCGGACCCATCGCCGGTGATTCCGGCGGGCAACGTAACCTGAATTGCGCCGACTTCCGCAGTGACAAACACGTCACTGCCGCGGACCCGCAGCGCTTCGGCAACCTCTGGCCGATTAGCACGCTCGCCGCCGCTGACAATCACTTGGGCCGGCCGCGCCCAATCAAGAATCGCCTGACTATCGACCGTCAAACTGCCGTGATGCGGCGCCATCAACACGCCACCGGCAAGCGGTCGTGGTCGGTTTAGCACCATTTCCAGTCCTGGCGGTTCCAAATCGCCTGGCAAGACCAGCGACCGCTCGCCCATATCGATCCTCAGCACCAAACTATTCGCGTTGTCGTTCCCTTGAACGCGAAAAGGCGGCGGATGCAAAAGCTGGATCGGGGACCGCAGATGGGTCGATGACGATGGTAAATCAAAGAAACCGTCGTCGCACGAAACTTCTCTTACCGTCACGTTTGCCATCTTGATCGCTTGACGGATCGGTTCCAGCCCAACCTTCGTCGAATCGAACATACCGGTCGGCACAACGACCTCGTCGACACGAAAGCGACGCAGCAAACCCGGTAACGCGTTGTAATGATCGGCATCGGCA
>DNWZ01000380.1 GCA_003506095.1 Planctomycetaceae bacterium
CGGGTTGTGATGGGAACCAAAAGTGTAACTTCAAAACTAACTGGTTGAGTTAATGAATCAACGGAGCGCAAGGAGGGTTGGAAGCAGGGTATCATTATTGCTTTGGCGGGCGATCGATTTGACAACTTTTGCTGCTGCGGTCAAAGTCCGTGTTTTAAATGATACTTCACCGACCCCCAATTCACCATGATCCCGCTTCGCGACAGCATCGAATCCCACCATACGCCGTTTATCAATTATTTGATGATCGCGATCTGTTCTTTGGCGTTTGTCGCCCAGGTGACCAGTGGTGATGGCGGGCAAAGGATCATTGAGCAATTCGGCATGGTCCCTGTGCGACTGACCGATCCATCGGTTCGAGCGACGATGGTAATCGCCCAAAGGGTTCAAACGCCGATGGGGATCGCGATTCAAGAGACCGAACACGTGCTGGCCGATTCGCCGATTTCGCCCTGGATGACGTTGATCACATGCATGTTCCTGCATGGCGGCTGGATGCACTTCCTAGGCAATATGTGGTTTCTGTATGTATTTGGTGATAACGTCGAAGACCGGTTTGGGCACCTGGGGTACTTGGCGATGTACCTTGGGACGGGAATCGCGGCCGGTGCGAGTCATTTGTTGACCAACGAGATGTCGCCGGTGCCGACCGTGGGTGCCAGCGGCGCGATCGCTGGTGTGATGGGGGCCTATATGTTGCTGTATCCCCACGCGCGGGTACTGGCGGTGCTGCCGATCTTTATCATCTTTTATACGTTCGTCATGCCTGCGCCGATTTTCTTGGGAATCTGGTTCGCCATCCAGATGTTCAGCGGGATATCGTCGTCGGGCGCTTCGACGGGTGTGGCCTGGTGGGCCCATATCGGCGGATTCGTCGCCGGTGCGGCTTTGGCTGTGATCGTGCGAATCACCAGATACGGACGCACCGAAACGACCGATGCACGGCGCACGCACCGGTTTTAAGCTGAACGGCCAATGAGAGCCTATCCGAAAAGGGGGCTTACTGCTGCTGGCGCATTTTGGTGCGGGCGCGAGTCAGCATCGGTCCAACGCTGTTCTCACTCAGCCCGATCGCTTGCCCGATCTGCTCGTAGGACATCCCCTCCAAGTGATACATCCGCACCACTTGAGCTTCCTGGGGATCGAGTCTCAGCATCAACTGGTTGACTTCGTCAGCGTCGTCCAAGCGTGTCATGTCGCGATCGGTTTGGGGCAAACGATCGAGTTGGTTAGAGAGCTGGCTCGCTTGGCTTTGCATGGCGAACAGGCGGCGAACAATCACTCGGCGGGCAATCACGCTTAAGTAGGTTGCCAATGAACAATTGCGTTGAAACCGTCGCAGGGCAGCATACTTATCAGCGACAATCACCGAGAAGACTTCACTGACCAGATCGTCGCGGACGTCATCTTGAAGGCGGATTGATCGGTGTTGTGCGGTGTGGTGGGTGACATGGACGACCAAGCCGAGAAATCGGTCAACGAAGTTCTTCCACGCTCTTGGCGAACCGGCCAAGCAGTGCTCTAGAAGCTGGCTGTCGATGTCAGAAAGGCTCACGCGTTCACGCTCGGTGGGGACGAAAAGGGACATCCGGCCTTGGCTACAACCTGTTGCAACTCCGCTAGAAGGCTCGCTTTGGATAGGAACCTAGCAACAAAATCGTAATAACCGGACAGATAGTGGAAGTAAAAAACGAAAAAACTCCTTCAATCGCCCTCCCTGCATCCGCAAAATGATGGGTCGTTCCTAAATCCATACTAGGCACGGCGGATCGGAATCGCAAGCTTGTCGTATCAATTTGCTGGCATTTGCCGCGAGACGATGAACTGAAAAATCCCGCAATTCTTCTCGAAGCAGTCCCCCACGCGGCGGAATGTGGCCTAGATTTTCTCCATACCCCAAATCAGCCGAACCCTAAGCCGATGTTGACGAGCGCCCCACAATCGTGAAAACGGTCCGCGGGCCTTCCCAAGGTGAGTTAAGTCAAGAGTTGCAGATGTCAGTAGAACCCAAGCAGACGCTCGCATTGCCAGCCTCAGACCCCGACGGGATCTGTTCCGCAAATATGCTGAGCGACTACGCTACCCAAAATGCTGAATCCGTCGCGCAGCTTGTCCAATCGCTCGACCAGGCAGCCGGCCAATGGGAATCTGGCCCATTTGAAGACGTTGCCAAGCAAGCGATCGTATCGCAACCCAATCAAGCAACCAAACCTTCGCCAAGCCCGCCAAAAACTTCCGCCGCCGCAACTTCGATTCGTCGCGAGGCAGAAGAGAATTGTTTGGCAACTGCAAAACTTGGACTAGCGACATCCCTGTTCTTTGCGCTGCGATCCAAGCATCCGCCGACCGCATCGCATTGTTTGCGAGTCGCCCTTTCCTGTTCAGCTTGGATCAGATTTTTAGACTTGAACCAGGAAGAGCGTGATCGCATCGAAGTGGCTGCGTTGATGCACGACTTGGGGAAATTGGGCATTCCGGATCGGATTCTCCGCAAACCCGGCAGCTTGAGCGCTGAAGAACGCGCCGCGATTTCGCTGACTCCATTGCTGGGATGTGACATCCTTCGCGGTTGCACCAGCGACAAGCAATTGTTGGATATCGTTCGTTATTCAACCAGTTGGTATGACGGCCGACAGGAACAACGATTGATCCGGGAAGACCTGCCGTTTGGGGCGCGGATCATCGCGATCGCCGACGCTTTTGATTCCATGACTTCGGACCAAGTTTACCGGCCCGCGATGAGCCGCGAAGCTGCTGTGGCAAACCTTTTCGGCGGCAGCGGTGTTCAGTTCGACCCTGAATTGACTCGCTCTTTTGTGCAAGCGAGTGAACGTGCCACGGTCTGGCCACCCGAGAAAATTAAACTTTCGTGGCTGCGTGGCCTGCAGGTCGAGCCGAATGAATTGCCTTGGTCAGCGCCGGCTATTGAAGAAACATTCGGTTTGGTCAGTGGAGCGATCGCATTGGCCGGTGCCGTATCGGTTGACGAGACACTCGATGCGACCGCAGCGACGATTTCGTCGCGTTCGAGCTTTGAATCTCGTGATCCGTTGTTAGACCCATTGTTGAACAGCTTGACCGAAGCGGTGATTTTCGTCGACTCGCATGGCGTGATTCGCGATTGGAACGAGGCAGCGGCACGAATGACCTGCATCGCCGCCAACGCGGTTTTGCACAACGAGTGGCGACCAACCATCCTTTCTTTGATGGACTCCGAAGGCGAAGACGTTGCGGCAATCGACTGTCCGGTTGCCACAACGGTTCGTACGCAAGTTGGTGTCTCGGGTCGGTATCGAATCGAGCGATGCGATGGCACGCGGGTGCCGATCGATCTGAGATCGGTTTTGGTATCATCGAAATCACAAGGGATGCGCGGCGTTTTGTTGCTGCTGCAGGACTTGTCCGACAAATCGCGATTGGAAAGCAGTGTCCTGAAGCTGCAGCGGCAAGTGATCCAAGACCCACTGACCGGAGTCGCCAACCGCGCCGAAATGGACCGCATGTTGGCCGAACTGACCGCGGGCGAAGGCAGTTCGTTCAGCTTGGTGATCTGCGATATCGACCACTTCAAGAGTGTCAATGACGTCTACGGCCACCAAGCAGGCGACGAGGCGTTGGTGCGAGTCGCTCAATTGTTGACCTCACAGAGCCGTCCCAATGACCTTGTTTGCCGTTATGGCGGTGAAGAGTTTGTCGTAATTTGTCCAGAAATCGATGTTGTTTCAGCGACACGACGGGCCGAGGCAATTCGTTTGGCGGTCGAAGAAACCGACCTGTCGATGTTGGACAACACTCACATCACGGCCAGCTTCGGTGTCACGCAAATGCAGTTGGGTGATACGGCCGAATCGGTTTTTGCACGAGCCGACCGGGCTCTGTTGCAGGCCAAGGAAACAGGTCGCAATCAGGTGATTCAGCTAGGCGTTGGCGGGGTATTCAAGCCGTTCAACGTCGAGCAGGAAAAGAAAAGTTGGTTGTCACGGTTGTTTTCGAAATCATCGCAGGAAAGTGGATTGAAGGCGAGGATCACGACGCCGGTTCCAATGGATTTGGCGATTGAAAAACTGCGAGGCTTCTTGGCGGATCATAAAGCCGAGGTGCTGCATGTCAGTACAGGCAAAATGCAAATCCGCCTGGAGGTCGCCAAGAAAGCTGACGCTCGACGTTCATTTCGATCACATATGTCGTTCTTAATCGACTTGAAGATCTACGAATCGTTTGTCGAGAGTAAATCGAGTTCCCTCGATCGCGGTCCGCAACAGCAACGGACAACTGTCGAAGTGACGCTGACGCCCGAGAGCGGGTCGCGGCGTGCAGAGGATGTAACGGCATGTGCTCGCCGGGCAGTCGTCGGGCTTAACTGCTACCTGATCGGCAAGCTCGAGCAAGAATAGCTGGCCTGCCAATTATTCGCTCTTGGCAGCAGGTGCAACCAGTTGCTCGATCGCTTCGGCTAACTGCGGTCCGAGCTTCGGCCCGCCGCCGACGAAAAGTCGCTTGACGGTTCCGTCTTGGTCAATCACGACGGTTTGAGGAATCGCGTTGGCTTGGTAGCGCGCCGCCGCGACGCCGTCGATGTCCAGTGCGACCTGCGGATCGAGCTTTAACCGCTGTAGCACCGCGCGGATCGGCTCTGCGGTCTCTTGTAAGTTGACCGCGACCAGCAGAATGTCATCGCGATCGAACGCCTTGACTGTTTCATCAATCATCGGCATCGCTTGCATGCATGGACCGCACCAACTGGCCCAGAAATCGAGCACGACGATCTTGCCCCGTTGCTGGGAAAGCGTGAACTTGCCCCCGTCAAGCAGGTCGAGCGAGAAATCAGGGGCCGGTTTACCGACCAAGGGCGATCCAGCACCCGGCATCGGCCCGTCGCTGCCGTCACCAGACTCTGGGATCGTCGGTTCGGGCGCGTCGGCGAGCCGCCAATTGCGATACGGCGTTTCCGCTGGCGCCAAACTTTCCACGTCGCCGATCAACAGCTCGCGAACCTGTTTGAGCTCGATTCGCACCGCGCCCAACAATGCATGTTGACCGACAATGACGGTTTTCTCGACGCCGTGGGGAACCAGCGTCATTTGGTTGCCGTCTTGCATGATTGCTCGTAAAGGCCGATCCGGCGACGGTTCGGCGGCGTCAGGTTTCTGCTCGTCCGCCACTGCGTCCAACCAAAGGATTTGGGAGACGACTTTGCGGTCGATCTCGATCGTTTCCAATCGTGTTTCCACTTCGACCACATCATTGGTCAATCGTTTCAGCCGGCAGCGCATCACATCGCCGTTGGTGGCGACGATTAAATGCGTCGGCGGATTGTTCTTTCGCATTCGCGGAACGGTCAACAAACGCTCGCGTTTCAATTGATCCAGCACCGGCTCCTTCGCGCCGGGCAACAATTGCAACGCTCGCACTTGATCCTGCGGCACGACGGTTTGCGTAGTCATGCTTGATTTGAAAGTCACCCCTTCGTCGTCGATCTGTTTGATATCACACGGGATCACTTCACCAGTGCGCAGATACATAGCACGTCGAATCGGCGGTTGCGGTTCGTTGTTGCCGCCGAAAACACCTGTAATTGCATCCCAGAGTCCGGCAGGCCGCTGCGGTCGCGGGGCCACTGGGTTCGTCTGCACAGCAGCTTTGGGGGCTGGGGCTTGATAAACCAAACGTCCCGAAAACGATGGGCGAAAAACGACCTCGCTCGACCCGATCGGTTGAAATCGCATCGCGATAGGCGAATCGCTTTTGGCCAAATCGGTCAAGCGGCCAAATAAACGTATCTGGTCCGCTTCAAGCCTAGCGACACCGGGTTCAAGCTTGTGCGACGACGATTGCGCAGCGGCCATCAGGCTGAGCCGACCGATTTGACCGACCGGTACCACGACTGCGGCTGCAAGTACCAAAGGGCGAATCGTCACCTGTTCGTCACGGATCGATTCGATTGTCCCAGTCAATCTTATGCCGTCAAAGGTTCGCAGTTGGACCCATTCCGACGCTTGGTCATCTTCCTCAGAAACTTTTTCCGGTTCACTCGCAAACTCTTCTACCAATTCCAGATCGCCGCCGGTGACCTGCAACCGACTGAGGGTGAGCGTACCCGAAAGATTATAAAGCTTGAAACACGACAAGGCAGGCGTGTCTTTGGGTTTTACTTTTACGTCGGCCAGGACTTGACCCTTATCCGAAAGAAAAGTTGCTCGCGCCGCAGCTTGATCGAGATCGATGGTAAGCCTCAATTGCTGGTTCAACTGGTCGACGTTACCGATTACAGCAATGTCGGCTCGATCGTCGCGTTCCCAAACGGCGACAACCTGTTGATCCCACACCTCAATCCGCACCGCGGACGCTGCGGTCTCAGGATCGCTGGGATCGACACCGAAAGCGGCCACAAAATTCGGAGGGCCTTGCCAGCCGATTTCGATCTCGATTCGCGATTTGCCCGCGATCGAAAGATGATGCAGCAACGTCGCATCGGGTTGGTCGGTTTGCAAGTTGCCGCCAAACTCGGTCCAAGCACCCGCGGCTGGCCCGACGTCCCAATCGCCAAGGCTGCCACAATCGATCGCCGTGACGCCTTGGCCGTCATTCCATCGATAGACGCGTTGCACTCGGTTTCTGGTAACGCTCAGATCGCCATACTTGTCATTCTCGAGTCGGATCGTTTGGTCATCCGATCCGGCTATCTTGCCAAACAAAACATCGCCGTTATGAAACTCAACAGCCGATTCGCCTGTTGCCAAAGATGAGTTCTTTGGGCTTGGAAAGTAGGCTCCTTGAACGTCCGAAATCTTATAGATTAGCGGTGATTCGAATTGAGGATGTTGCCAAGCGATTTGAGCTCGATCGTCGGCATCGGTCAGATTGCCAGCGACATAGTCACCACTGTTGAGGCGTAGAACGCCAGTGGGAGGTGCGGTGTCTTCAGCATGGAGCGCTGTCGCATGGATGGCGAACGCAAATGCGATAAGAGGAAGTGTGCCTGCTACTTTATTTATCATCGTTCGTAGATCGGCAAAAAGCGGAAGTTGAGTGCCATTGCGAGCAACGACAGGGAAGTGTCGACGGTGACGCCCAGCTCGCCGCTGAAACTGCCGTCTTCTTGTTGGGCGGCCTTAAGCTCTGCGACTAATTGCCGATTCCATTTTTCCCACGCTTCGACGTTACCTTGGAACAACGCTTGAGCTTGGTAGTACTGGGCATAACGAACGTAGTTTTGACTCGGCTGTTCTAAGCGGTTGGCCAACGATGCGATTGTGGCCTTGAACTCGGGCATGTCTTTGCGTCTGGCAACCGCATAAACAAGCGTGCCGATCGAGATTCTAGCGATCGAATCGTCAAAGCCGCCAACACCGCTGTATGCCACCTGGCCACTGCTGCTGGTCATCGACTTAAAATAGGCAACACCACGATCGATCGCTTCGTCCGGCACTTCGATGCCAGCGTTGCGAGCCGCTAACAATCCGACCATCATCGCGCCGCTGACCGAAGTGTCAGCATCAGTGGCATCGGGGCCATATCGCCAACCGCCAAATCTGTTTTTCTTTTGGGAAGTGACCGAAGCACGAACGGCCAATTCGAGTGCTTCGCCCAGAGAACGTTTCTTACCATCGCTTACACTACCCACTGGCCATAAGGTTCGCTCGTCGACCGCGCCGTAAGCTTCGGCGATTGCCAACATCGCAAACCCGTGGTTGTACATGCTGGAGTGTCCCGCATGGCGACCTCCTAATATGCCCGTTTCCGCATCTTGGGCTTCCAAAATGTTTCGCAAACCCCGTCGAATGTTGCCGCTGTAGATTCCGAAGTTCGGATCTTCGCCTGAAGCCAAAAACGTCATGACCGCCATCCCGGTGACGCCCGGTCCCGGATACCCGCCGCTGTTCCAATCGCCCGCTTCACTTTGCGATGACGCCAAGTATCGCAACCCTTTCTCATACATTTCGCGAACATCACGCGGCACCGCTTCGCCCATTTGAATGGTGGGAAGTTGTGCGAAGGTTGGTTGGCAAAATAAACAGGACGCAAGCAGCATGATGTGGAAAGCCAGAACTGCCAGCACGCCACTTCTCCCAAAGGGAGAGGTGGTATGTCGGATCTCATTCTTCATCATCGATCACTCCCTCCTGTTCGAGATATTCACCGATTTGTTGTCCAGCTTGCATTAAGAAATCAACCGCCTTCATTTGCGTTTCGTCAAAGATCGCTACGTATTTCTCGCGTGGCACTTTACCGAACCGATAGATCACGATTAAAAAAGAATGGTGAGGATCGTTTCTGACCCAGGTCGCATTTTCTAACAACAATTCCGTTAGCTTCGTTCTTTGCACGGACGTCATTGGCACGTAATGGCCGATCTTTACCACAAACATTCTAACCGCGCCTTCGGCATGCAGTTCGTTGATTCGCGATAAATGCCGCTGCAGGGCAGTCGATTGTTGTTGATCAAGCGAGTTGGCAACCACTTTTTGAAACAGAGACCCCTGGCCAAACAGGCCTTTTCTGAGCGAAGCTTGTAACGGCATCGCTATTTCGTGCGGCTCAATCGGCTCACCTGGTATTGACCGTGCATTGCTCGCCTGAAATCGTCGCCTCGCCTGCTCCACACGGTCGTAGAATCGCTTGATGTCTCCGCGACCCGCCAATCGCAATCGCTCAATTTGGTCGTCTCGCAGATCAATCGATTGAGAAATACGTTTCATCTCGAGATCAACTTGAGCTTCTAGGACCGATACCGGGTTTTCCGGACTGTCGATGACTTCAAAAATCAGACTATCGATCTGTGTGATTTCAAGCTCGATCTCTTGCGCTGCGGTCGGTGCAACCCATGACAACCCGCAGGAAATAATTATTAGTGTTGCCAAACGCCTCATTGATCAAGCCACCCCTCAACGGAGTTAAGCAACTCATCTTCTCCGATGTAAACATGAGTCGAATCACGCGTTTGTGCGACAAGCAATTTCTGTTGCGAATCGTTCAACTCAGGAATGATCAGGTGGTCAGGCGCGGGCGGGAAGTCGTTCTGATCCATGATCGATGAATCGAGTATGTGTAAGTCGAGATCTTGCCACTGGGCCATCAGTTTTTCATGCAGCCGCTTGCGTTGTTCTGTGGAAAGCACGAGTTTTAGATCAAGCAGATTCAGCAAGAAGTGAACTGCGGCTTCGCGTTCATATTCTTCACGCAATCGAGACTCTTCGGTGAACTTGGTGTATTGATCCTCCGTGACCAACGGTTTCAAAAGCTTGGCGACATCGTCTCGAATCCGTTTAAAAGGGTTAACGACCATCAACTGATCGTTGGGGCCGGTAAAAATCACATTGTTCTTGGTAAAAAAATCATCTCCCGCAGCGTCTTGTCTTATGACAATATCTGCCATCGCTTGATGAGCTTTTTTTGCCTCCGCCACGATTGGTTTCATCTGGTCGTCGGTCAGCTCGCAGGCGATTTTTGCGAACGAGAGTTCAACGTTGACCAGTGGCTTTAGGAACGCGATCGACGGCGTCTTGGCGTCGGGATTATCGGCGGGTTCTTGGCCGAGTGTCACGCTGCATGTCAGTAGGGCGGGAAGCGATATCGCGGCGATGACCAAGAACCGTGATGCGGTTTGCACACCACCTCTCCCAAAGGGAGAGGTGGAATGCCGAAAATCAAGGCTGGTCATTCAGCAGCCCTCGCTGTTTCAGCATGTTCACCATCGCGCGACCTTGCTGAATCGATCGGTCGACCGCTTTCATTTGCATCGGGTCGAATAGATTTTCGAGCTCTTCGCGTGCCACTTCGCTGAGGTGATATTGCAGCAGATATTGTGTGTATTGGTCGTTGTTGTGAAGCGACTTTATCTGGTCCAATAACAGTTCGGCCAGTCGCGTTCGCTGGGCGGTTGTCATCGGAATTTGACGTTGCGTTTGTGCGATGAACAACTTGACCGCTCGCTCCGCTCGCAGACGCGCGGTCCGCTCTTGCTCCGCAACCCAAGCCGCTGATTGTTGTTCGTCAAGCGTACCAGCGATCGTCTTTTTTAACAGCGAGTTCGGTCCGAACAGTCCCAGCGTCAACTCTTGCTGCAATGGCGCCGCTAATTGATAGGCTTCGTTTAAGTTGTTTCGTTCAAGCCGATTCTGCATCGCTAGAAATTGACGTCTCGCCCTTTCGACGCGATCAAAGAAACGTTTGATATCGCCGTGGCCAGCAAGTTTGAGATGATCCGTTTGTGAATCGTCCAGCGTAATCGCTTGTGAGATGCGAAGGATTTCCAGATCAACCCGGCTTTCAAGTGCCTCGCGGGCTCCTGTTCCGCGACCAGGCAAACCTTGAAAGATCCACATGTCGAATTGCTCCATACTGATGGCAGGCTGTACTGCAGGCCGTATGGCACGCTGTTGTCCCGCCCCCATCATTGCCAACGCGGGCCCTGCGAACAGCAGGCCGAAAAGCAACGGGAGCAGATGTTTTGCGATTGATATCACTTCAGCCATTCCTCCGCAAAACCAGTCGGATTGCCTTGTACTATGCTTTGTTGAATGTTTACTCGATTGAGTGAGTTCCAGACCTGTTTTTGTGACGCTGTCAGGATCGGGACGATCAGAGTTTCTGGTAATTCAGGCAGGTACTGGGCATTGGATCTGTATATCGCCAACGAATGCAAATCCATCAGCGTGTCGTCGGCCCCCAGTTTTTCTCGCAGTTGTGTTTGTTGGTCCGGCGAAAGGACTAATTTCGTATCCAGCATCTCCAGCAAAGTTTCTACAACGGCGTCGCGCTCGAATTCGTCACGCGCCTTCGCTTCTGCGGTGTATCGCGAATATTGTTCCGCTGATACCAAAGGTTGCAGCAATTTCGCGACATCTTCGCGCACCCGTTTGAAAGGGTTCACCGACATGCGTTGATTGTTGGGGCCGATGAACATTTCTTGCCTGCGGCCAAAAGGATCCACTGCTTGGGGTTGCCGTTGGTCTTGCACGATGCTTGCAAGTGCTTCGTTGGCTTCCTTTGCTGCGGCAACGATCGCGGTCATTTGTTCGTCGGTCGGATCACAGACGCGTTTGACGAACGAGAGTTCAGCGTTGACCAGTGGTTTGAGGAAGTCAACGGCCTGATTTGGATTGTTGATCTCTCGTCGGATTTGCAGTGCCGGTCGAACGCCTGGCATTTTGGGTGCTTCGTCAGCTTTTTGAATGACTCCAGCATCCTTCAGCAATATGGTTTTCTTGTTGTTGTCCGGGGCCTTGGCATCTTGGGCCTTGTCGTCTTGGGCGGTTGCTGTGTTGTAAAACCCGCACAGAAGTATTGCGAGGCAGAAGAGAGTGGCGCACATCGTCGCCTTTCGCTCCGCGAAAGTAGCGTGAATCGTCGCTACTTTTGCGGAGCAAAAGGCGACACTTACAGCGGCCACTTCGCAATCATCGCTTTGCCGATGAAAGGCTTCGTTTTGATTTTGTGATTGGAGCATTGATAATTGACTTCTGCTGGATCGGCTTGGGGTAAAGTAGTAGGCAGACTCCGTGTGCCGTAACGATCGATGAATTACCTTTTGCTGACGGCACTCGGAGAGTGCCTACTACCTTGGCTGACAGCACTCGGAGAGTGCCTGCTACCCTCCCAAACGATTGAAGTACTGATCGAGGCCGCGACGGAACTCTTCGGGTAATACCGCGCCGGTTTCTCCGGTCGATTGTGTCACTCCGCGATCCTCGCGGACCTCTTTCTGATTCGTCCCTTTGCCTAACAACGCTAGCGCCGAATCGGTCGTGTTTCCCGATCCTCCGCCGCCCGGCGATGAACCTCCACCGCCGCCACCTTTTGGATTGATCCGCTTGGATTGCAACAACAACTCGATCGCTTCGGTCTGTGCCGCGATCGCCGGCGCTCCGGTTTCGGGCTGAGCCAAAATCGTTGTGGCTTCTTCCATCACACCGTTGACCGCTGCCAACAGTTGCAACTCTTTGCCGAAATGTTGCTGGCTGTCGGGCAATTCGCCGATGCGATCGATCACCTTCGCAACGCGGATGCCAAGTTCGCATTGAGTTTCGGATAACCCCGTCGCCGTTTCCTTATACTTCTGATCTTCCAGTGCCGCGATCGCCTGCTGGGCAACGCGGGTCTCGTCTCTCAGGTTGATTTCGGCTTCTAGAATTTGCAAAACCTCCAACACGATCGAAGGTGGCAAACTGTCAGGCGACTTGCCACCAGGACAAGTTCCTTTGCATGCCGGATCGATCAGATTTTCGGCCCAGCGGTCCATCGTGTCAGCCCAATACTCGCACTGGGCGATCGACAACCCTTGCTCAGTCGGAATCTCTTCTGCCAATTTTCGCAAGCCGCCGATCACATCTTCGGATTTCATTTCATCCAACACGGCTTTGAACTGCGCGAATCGGCGGCGTTCAAAGTATGCCGACATATCATCCATGATGAATGAAACGTTTTGTGAACTCGCCTGCTCGGTCGTTTGCAGAGTTGTCAACATTTCGCGAACCGGTTTGGTTTGCCGTGGCGTGCTGACACCAAACGCCGGTTGCAATTGGTCGGTTAATTTCCCTGCGACAACGTTCTGCTCGCGCGACGCAGCCTTCAAGCGTTTGACCAGTGTGCTGCCTTCGAGGTTGGCCAGCACGGCGTTCAATTCATCCGCCAACTTATCAAACTCCGCCAGCAAATCTTCCTGTTCCTCGACCGCCTGCTGCAAGCTTTCTTGCTGCGACGGCGGTTCGTCTTCGCTCGGCGGGCTGTTCTTGCCCATCACCGTAGTCGTTGGCAAACGCAACGATCCTGCGCTCGGCTTTTTCGGCGCACCGGGCGTCAGTTTCTCTTCATCGGGCGAGTTCATCGACGATTCGGCGTCAACCAACTTCGGCACCTCGGGCAGTTTTGCCGCATTGGGGTCTTGAGGCGTCGGAACGCCGGATTTGGCGCCCCGGGTTTGGCCGGCGATGCGAGGATTCTTGTTTTCTGACGCTGCCACTTGAGGCTGCCCCTGAGCGGCTTCCTTCAGCAGATCAGCGACCGAGGGCATGCGGTTTTCTGACAAATCTTTCAACACCTGCAGCATTTCGGCCCATCGTTCCAAATGCCCGACACCGATCTCGGGGTTTCGCGCCGCCGCTTGCACCAGTTCATCACCGAGTTCGCCCAAACGATCGAGCCGTTTGCCGTTGGAGGTCTCGGCTGATGCTTGACGTTCCACCTGGCGACGATTCTCTTCCTTGTCCAGCTCCTCCGCAGACAATCCCCTCAGCTCTTTGTTCTTTTCGTACAACTGCCGCTCGGTATCACGCACGTCCAGCGCCTGGCGATGCCACTTGCTCAATTGTTCGGTCATCCAAACCGCATGTTGATCGGGCGTCAGGACGTACAGAATGTGTGGCGGCGAATAAACACGCGGGCGTCCCGGCAAATAATCCTCGGCCCAGACAAACAGCTCGATCGGTTGTGGTTCGATCCCTAGCGATTTGGCCGAAAACGTGCCGAGCGCTTCGACACTGCCCGCATCGGGACCGCCCGACGCCAGCGGCGTTTCCCCTTCGGCGGGTTTCTCGGCGGCATCGGGCACAAAACCACGCCACATCATGCCGACGCGGCGAATCCCGAAGTCATCGCTTGCCCGGACGCTGAACTTCAACGCCTCGGAGTCCAAAACGACCGCTTGTCGCGGCAAACCGTCGCAAATCAACGTCGGCGCTTCGTCGTCCAAGGCGTTGACCGACAACGCAAATGGCTCGCGTCCTTCCAAACCCAAATGATCCTTCCACTTAAACTCGAGCGAACTCGTCGCATCGACTCCGACCGAATCGCTGGCCAGCGTCGCACCTTCCGGCTGGCGCGGGACGCGATTGATTTCGCCTTCGGCCAAGTCGCGGTTCGCCGTCGCCGTAAAGACCGCTTCGCTGCCACGCACGACCGCCACCGTTCCGGCCCGTGAATCGACTCGCACGACATCCGGCTGGCCCAAATACTCTGGCAATTTCACTTCCGCAGTGATCGACGCCAGCTCTGGTCGCAGCGTCGGCACAAGCGTCACCCGCTCGATCACATCGCCGATCCGCAGCTCCAGCGGTTGGTCGCTGATCTGTGGCGGCAGCACGAACCCGTATTGCCCGTCTTTCAAGTCGGCGACCACCGGCGGCTGATTCGCGATCGAGACTTGTCCTGTTGTCGGCTGCCAGCGTGAATCGCCTTGCAATTTGACTTGCAGCGTGACCGGTTCGCCGTGAGCGACGACCCAGTTTTCGGGCA
>DNWZ01000378.1 GCA_003506095.1 Planctomycetaceae bacterium
ATGTGGAGAATGCGAATAGCACGACAGCGACATACAGGATATAAGCAAACCACGCGTGTCCACCGGTAACGAAGGCGTGCAGCGTGACTTGTGCGCCGACGTTGCCAGCCACAGCGGACGCCATTTCGGGGGCCGCATAGGCACCGGTGATCACCACCACAAGTGCGGTGCATGTGCAGACAATCACCGTGTCGATGAATGGTTCCAAAAGTGCCACGATCCCTTCGCTGACCGGTTCATTCGTCTTGGCAGCGGAATGAACGATGGCCGCTGAACCGATCCCCGCTTCGTTGCTAAACACGGCTCGTTGAATACCGATCACCAGCACCCCCAAGAACCCGCCTTTGATTGCGGTCGGATTCAATGCTTCGGTCACAATCGTCACGATCGCTTCAGGGATTGCTGCAAAGTTCATCGCTAAGATGTAGAGGCATGCCAACAAATAAGCGCCACACATGAACGGCACAATTTTCGAAGCCACATTGCCGATGCTTTTGATCCCTCCGACGATTACTAGTCCGACGGCCGTGACCATGACTAGGCCATAGACCCATGGATATTGATCGAAGATCGTGAACTGATTGCGGATGGTATCGAGCGATTGGCCAATTTGAAATGCATTGCCTCCCCCGAAGCTGGCTCCGATACAAAGCACCATAAAGACGACGGCCAACACGCGTCCGAGTTTTGGGAAACCGATATCCGACAAACCGACTCTTAAGTAACGCATTGGGCCGCCGAGCACTTTGCCCGAATCGTCGCGAGATCGATAGAGTTGTGCGAGCGTGCATTCGGCAAATTTGGATGTCATGCCTAACAAGCCGACGATCAAGATCCAAAACGCCGCTCCGGGACCACCGGTACCGATGGCAATCGCGACGCCAGCGATGTTGCCCAGTCCCACTGTCGCAGATAACGCTGCGGCGAGTGCTTGAAAGTGAGAAACGTCGCCCGGTTCATTATCATTGTCATAGTCGCCACGGGTCAGGCGTACGGCATGCCAGAAAGCGCGGAAGTTGATGAACCCCATGCGGATCGTAAGAAATAAAGCGCCGCCAAATAGCCATACAACAACGAATGGGATCTTTACCGAGCCGTCGGCAGACGTATAAAGCTTGAAAAAAATGATAGAATCGAGAACCTTTACAACGCTGCCGAAACGCGAATCAATCGCTTGGATCCAAGGTGGTAATGCTTTTTCGGGCACGACTGCTGCTTCGTCAGAACTCGCGGTTGTTTCGGCGGCAGTTTCAGCGACTGCTTCACCCGTCGCTGGCGGATAGGTTTCAGCAACGACTGGATCCGCAGGCGGCGATGCGATTTCATCGACTGCATTCGTGGGGGTGTCGGGCTGCTGGGCCGAAGCCGTTGACGCTGTTGGCAATGCCATCAACATCAATGGCAACGCGATCAAACTGGCCAAGCGGTAGAAACGAGTTCTGAAATCAGATGATTCAAAATGGCAGGAGCAATGCCACAGACGGGTCATCGGCGAACCTTTCGCGGGTCATAGCGGATCAGGCGGGCGAAAAAATGGGCTTGGTCGAACAGGTCAACCGAGCATTCCGACACGACTTCACCAAGCCGCGCGGCAGGACGTGGTCGCGAGGGTATCGTAACGCCGGAGCATTGCAAGCAAAAACCCCTTTTCGCGATATCTGGCCGATCGGCAACAGATTTGCCAGAATAAGCCGCTTGACGAGTCCAAGCCGCCTCAGATGGTTGGGCTGTACTCGCGGATCGATAGCGGTTCGCCTTGCCGCCGCGTGGTATCCAATCGCCATGGAATCGTTACCCAAAACGTGCTGCCTTTGCCCAGTTCGCTTTCAAAACCGACTTCGCCACCGAGCAATTTCGACAATTCTTTAACGATCGACAGCCCTAGACCGGTACCCGAATATTCGCGAGTGAGCCCTTCGCCGTCGAGCAATTTCTTGCTTTGACGAAACTTTTCAAAAATCACCGAGTGGTCTTCCAGTGCGATCCCCACGCCGGTATCGGCCACGGACAAAAGAAAGCATTCCACGTTATGTCGTTTAAGGCGAACGGTGATGATGCCGCCTTCGGGTGTGAACTTGATTGCATTGCTGAGCAGGTTGGTCAAGATTTGGCCCAACTTGTTTTGGTCCTGGAAAACTTGGGCCAGCGAATCGTCGGCTTCGACGCTGAGCGCGATATTTTTCTCTTCCGACAAACTGCGAACCATATCGGTTTGGGCGTTGACCAATCGCACCAGGTCGAACTCCACCGGATGCAATTCCATCTTGCCCGCCTCGACCTTGGCAAGATCGAGAATGTCGTTGATCATTTCCAGCAAGACATGGCCACTTTTGCTGATATTTGCAGCATATCGCCGCTGTTTATCGCTGAGCGAGTCGATCCCCTGCAGCACTTCGGAAAAGCCAATGATCGAGTTGAGCGGGGTCCGCAATTCGTGGCTCATGTTGGCCAAGAAATCGCTCTTCAGCCGGTTCGCTTCGTATAATTGGATGTTCACTTGTCCCAATTCTTCGATCCGGCTGTCGAGTTCCTCGTTCACCGCTTCGAGTTCACCTTGTGTTTCAGTCATGTGGCGAAGCATCCGGTTGAACGCGTCGGCCAGCTCGCGAAACTCGTCTTCGGTCTCGATGACCGCGCGTTGAGCGGTATCGCCCCGAGTGATCGCGTCGCTGACATCGCGTAAATGGTGCAGCGGGCTGAGCACCAGGTAGCGAACGATTGCGTGCAGGATGAACAGCATCACGGCAATGATCAACATCGCCATCGCGATCAAAATGGCTCGTATCCACGACGTCCGTTCGTACGTCAGGCGATACGGCATGCTGACTCGAATGACGCGAAACGGATGTGTGGAAGCGACTGCGATCGGGTCTTTTTGATCGATTGCCGCTGCGGCGGCCGGTGTGTGACAAACCAGAATGCACTTCGGACGGCCGAAAACCGGTGTGTAGTGAATGTAGCGGTCTTTGATCGGCCCGCGTTCAGCAAAAACGATCGAGGTGTCGGGGCCGAATTGGTCCATCGCCTGTGTCGGATTCAATTCCAATGGCCGATCCGGCGCGGGACTCTCCTGCGAAATCCGCTCTGCCAAGCGTTGGCGAAACCTGGTTTGTAGGTCCTTTAGCAGCTGCAATTCTTGTGGCGATTCGGGGGCAGTCGCCGGCGGCAAGGATTTGACGGGACTTTCGTCGGGCAAGCCCATCACGGTGTAAACGTAATCTTCGTTCAATAAGTCGTCGGCCAACATCTTCAGCACCGCACGGCGTTCTTCGTATTGCTCTGGCGGTACGATTTCGCGAAAAAGGGCTTTGTCGTGCAGTCGCAACGTGACTTCGAACGAAAAGTCGCGAGCGATCTGGCGAGTGCGTTCCATCACCAGGCGGTTGGCCAGCAATTGGACCACCCAGAACGCCGCGCACATCAAAACGATGATGACCGAGCCGAAAAAGAAGAGACACTTCCGCTCCAGACTGGTCGATGCGAATAGGCTCTGGATGAAACGCAGCATGGGTTTTGTGTCAGCCGATTCGGGAGCAAGTCTGGGAAATTGTTTTTGGCGATTTAAACAGTTTATCGGGTTTGTGACTGCTGCTGGAATGCGAATCGCTATCGAACTGCTTAACGTTTTGCGACAAATTCTTGCCCTCGCGATGTCAGGCAACTATGATGGGGAGCTAATTCGACAGTCCCGCCGGCGTCGAGTGTATCGCCGATTCCTACCTTTGAGACGCGTCCAAACCCCACTAAATCGCCATGAAATGTAATCTCCAGCGGTATTTCCGCGTCGCTATCGTCAGCAGTTTGGTCGTGACTCTGGGGACCAGTTCCGCATCGGCTGGCTGGTTGCTAAAGCGACTCAGCTGCAGCCCAACACCGAAATGCCACCCTCAGCCCGCTTGCCCGCCTGTGGCTGCCTGTCCACCGGTCTTTGTGTGTCCGCCTGTCGTTGTGTGTCCGCCTGCGCCGGTCTGCCTGCCCGAGCCTGATTGCTGTGGGCCGTTTTCAGGTGGTGAAGTAATTGTCGACGAAAGCGTGATGCCCAGTGCCGCGCCCGTTGATGGCTCGTCGGGGGACGCTTATCGAGCAGAAAAGTCTGCGCCGCCTGCACCCATCGCTGGTGATGATGAAGCAATCGCCGCTCCGGAGATGCCAACCGACGAACCGCCACCAGCACCTGTCGCTGTGCCGGAACCGACTCCGGCTCCTGCGACCGTCGTTCCAGCGCCGGCCCCCGTTGAGCCCGCTCCTGCACCTGTCGTTCCGGCACCAGCTCCCGTTGAGCCTGCTCCCGTCGCACCCGCGCCAGCTCCGGCAGCTGAAGACTTGTTTGCTGAACCGCCAGCGGATACTCCCGCACCGGCTCCGGCCGAGCCGCCGATGGATGACCTGTTCAACGACGCGCCAGCTCCTGCACCTGCGCCTGCTGCAGCGGATGACCTGTTCAACGACGCGCCAGCTCCTGCACCTGCACCTGCTGCAGCGGATGACCTGTTCAACGACGCTCCCGCTCCTGCACCTGCTGCAGCGGATGACCTGTTCAACGACGCACCAGCACCGGCCGAGCCGCCGATGGATGACTTGTTCAACGATGCACCGGCGCCTGCACCGGCTTCGGACGCCGCTGACGACCTGTTCAACGATGCACCGGCACCTGCACCGGCCGCCGCTGACGACCTGTTCAACGATGCTCCTGCACCGGCTCCGGCCGAAGCACCGATGGACGACTTGTTCAACGACGCTCCAGCTGCGGTCGAAGCACCGATGGACGATTTGTTCAACGATGCACCAGCTCCGGCTGCTGACCCAGCTCCGGCCCCTGCTGCTGATGATGCTTTCGGCGACTTGTTTGGTGATTCGCCAGCACCTGCGGCCGATCCCGTTCCAGCTGCCGCTGATGATTTGTTTAACGACGCTCCGGCTCCCGCTGCACCCGCTGGCGATTCGCTCGACGACTTGTTTAATGCTCCGGCTGATTCCGCGCCAGCGGACGCCGCACCGGCAGCCCCTGCAGAGAGCCTTGACGATATCTTTGGTGCTGCACCAGCGACTGAGCAAAACGTGGTTTCAATCGAACTGAAGCCGCAAGTTGACCCGCTGGCCGATTCAAAGCAACGCGTTTGGATCGACAACACGGGATCATTCAGCACCCATGGCCGATTGGTCGAAATCGGTGACGATTTTGTTCGCTTGGTCAAGGAAAATGGCCGTACCTGCACCGTTCCAATGGATCGGCTCTGTCCGGCAGATGCCGTTTATGTTGATGCCGTTCGCGGCGAATTACAGCAGTACAAATTGGCGATGTTGACGGCTCGTTAAACTGAGGTCGTATCCCAGGAAACAACCGCAGCCAGCTTCGGTTTCCGAGGCTGGCTGTTTTATTTTTGCACGACAATTCAACGCGCTCAGGTGGTTTGCGTGACGATCCGAATGATGCATTATGACCCTCGTTGGCGACAAGAGTTCGAACAGACGAAATCGGGTATCTTGCAATCGTGCCAAGGTGACGTGATTGATGTTCAACATATCGGCAGTACCGCGATATCGGGTTTGATCGCCCAACCAATTATCGACGCCATAGCTGCGGTGGCAGATGACGCCGCGATGGACGCGGCGGCACTCGCGATCCAGGGGTTGTACTTTCGCCAACTGCCGACGCCCGCTTGGGCTGGCAAAAGCATCTGGCTTGCCAAGCCAAGGCATGGCGAAATCACGCATCGAGTGGTGTTAACCGGCCGAGACACGCCAGTTTGGCGACGCGTTCTGGCCGTTCGAGATGCCCTGAGAGAAAATCCCCAGCGGGCTATCGCGTTTGAAGAAACGAAAGTCAAACTGTGGCAGGCGGGCGAAGGAGATTCAGAACAATACGATCGCGACAAAGCACTCTTCTTCACGCACCTAGAAGAACAACTCGGCCTCGAGTTATAAGAAATTGCATCAATCCACCGACAGGCAATGAGCCCTCCGGCGTGCATTGACAGTACGACTGGCGCCGTTAGACAAACATTAAAACTCCGTGACTCCACCCATTCATTTGTCGACTGCCGACCAATACTACGATCGCTTGCTCCGTTGGCTCGACTTAGAATCCGACGCCGAAAGGGCTCGCCTAGTAGAGCGTCGTAACCTCCGCAAAGGTGCCGATGTCGAACGCACCGGCGAGACGATCGTCGACGTGGTCGTCACCGATCATCGTATCGGACTGGGCGGCCGTTACCTACTGTCGTTTCGCAAACGACGCTCCGACGCGATGTTACCTTGGAACCGCTTGAAGGTCGGTTCGCCGGTCGTCGTAGCGGACAACGGTGATCTGCGCGATGAAGGACTGCCAGGCGTCGTCAGTCGACGCACCAGCCACCAGATCGAGGTAGCACTCGAATCGTGGCCAGAAGGCGAACGGTTTCGTATCGACCTGTCGCCCGACGAAACCACGCGTCGTCGTCAGCGTGCGGCAATTGGCCAAGCTCGCGGGCTGCACGCCGCTCCGCGACGGCTCCGCGACCGATTGTTGGGATTTGACGACCCGCGGTTCGAAGAAAAATTACCGACAATTCGTTTCCTGGCCGAATTGAATCCGCCCCAACAAGAAGCTGTGCGTTTCGCCCTTTCGGCCAAAGATTTTGCTGTCATCCATGGGCCCCCCGGGACCGGTAAAACAACTACTTTGGCCGAAGTCATTTACCAAGCCGTCCAGGCGGGCGAGAAGGTTCTGGCGTGTGCTTCGAGCAACACAGCAGTCGACAACCTGTTGGAACGGTTGATCCGCACGACGCCGGGTGTTGTTCGCGTCGGACATCCGGCACGCGTCTTTGAATCGCTCCGCGAACATACACTGGACGAACAGGTGGGCGACCACCCGAGTTCACGAATCGCCGCCGACTTGATGAAGCAAGCCGAATCGCTGGTCCGCCAAGCGTCCAAGCCCGGCCGGTCCGGCGAAGCGTGGCGACGCGCCGGACAGATGCGAGCCGAAGCGCGGGCATTGCAAAATCAGGCCCGATCGCTCGAACGTCAAGCGATTCGTTACGTGCTCGATTCAGCCGACGTCATCTGCACAACCACAACTATCGATGACGAATTGCTGGGCGATCGCGAGTTCGATTTAGTCGTGATCGACGAAGCCTGTCAATCGACCGAGGCGAGCGTGTGGCAAGCGGTCTTGCGAGCCAAACGCTTGATCTTCGCGGGCGACCATTTCCAATTGCCTCCCACCGTGCTGTCGGATGTGGCCGCTCGCGAAGGGATGCGAGACAGTCTAATGCACCGATTGGTCGAGCGATTTGGCCACAACGTCTATCGCCGATTGACCGTTCAATATCGCATGAACGATCAAATCATGAGATTTTCATCGGAACAGTTCTATGACCATTCGCTCGTCGCGGATATCTCGGTGCGAAATCATTTGTTATCTGATTTACCAGGTATCACAGATCTTGAAATCACCCATACGCCCGCAATCTTTATCGATACCGCCGGAGCAGGCTACGATGAAGAGCTCGAACCCGATGGGCTCAGTAAACGCAATCCCCAAGAGGCGAATGTTGTCGTAGCGTTGGTTCGCAAATTGACCACCGAAGGTTTGACCGGCGATCAAATCGCGATCATCGCGCCGTATGCTGCCCAGGTCCGCATGCTACGCTCGAGACTGAATCTGGAAGGGTTGGAAGTCGACACGGTTGACGGTTTTCAAGGACGCGAAAAGGAAGCGGTGATCGTCACGCTGGTGCGTAGTAACGAACGTGGGGAGATCGGATTTTTGGCCGATACTCGTCGCACAAACGTTGCCCTGACCCGCGCCCGTCGTTGCCTGATCGTTATCGGCGACAGCGCCACATTAGGCGGCGATCCGTTTTATGCCGCGATGCTGCAATACTTCGAATCGATCAACGGCTACCGAACCGTTTGGGATGAATCGGTTTGGCAATTCGACCATTGCATGGAATGATCTTGCCCCGCCCTGATCAAACCGTGCCAATCTTGCGAGACTGGCCTGGGGAATTGCTGACTTGCACAAATCCCTCACCTTTGCTGGCGACGACTTGATTCCCGCCCAGCTTGCTGGCCGCCGCAACTGCGTCTTTGACACGATCAATCAACGATCGCTTGGGGCTTCGATAGTGTTCATCACCCACTCCCATGCTGACCGTCGTCTCGATCGTTTTTCCTGTAAACTTGATCGGTGTCGCTGTGATTGCATTTCGAATCTTAAGCCCCGTCACAACCGCTTCGTCCATGCGTGTATTGGGCAATATAATTGCGAATGAATCGTTGCCATAACAGGCCACGTGACTCTTCGATCCGACACGCGACAACAGCATCTTGCCAATGATCTGGTACACCATCCGATTCGCCTCAAGGCCATACAATTGGGTGATCTTTTCGAATTCATCAATGCGCAGAATGATCACGGACAGGTTTTTCCCGTCACGTTGATTTTCTGCTAGCGACATCGCTAGGCAATGATTGAACGTGCTCAGAGACATCAATTCTCGCTCGGCCTCAGTGGCGGGATTTTCTTGGACTCGTTCGCCTTCTTCGATCACTTCGCAGGCGGCAACGGGTGCATTCACCGCACTGTCTATCCGATGAAGGAGCTGCCCGTCATGCCAATATCCACAATCTCGCCCCTTGCTTTTGGCGTGATACAACGCTTCATCAGCCCGTTGGATCCAACTTTTTATAGTATCGTTTGGTAAAAGCCCTGCCATACCAGCACTGGCTGACAAGTGGATTGTCTTATTATCAATCTTCGGCGTAAATTGCGACAATACATTTCGTAACTGCTTCGCGATGGGAATCGCATCCAACGCTGTCGATTGCGGCAGTATCACAGCAAACTCTTCACCGCCATATCTCGCCACCACATCGCCGTTGCGAACCGCTTTGGCCAACAGGCCGGCGGTCGATCGCAAAACTTCGTCGCCAGTGAGATGCCCGTAACTGTCGTTCAATTTTTTGAAATAATCGATGTCAAGCATCAGCAACGTTGCTGGCGTTCCTTGGCTTTCAAACATCTGAAAGTGCTTTTGAATCTCGTCGTCAAACACACGGCGATTTGCCAACTTTGTCAATGCATCCGTTCGAGCCTCGGTTACATGAACTTCGATCATCGCCGCTTGATCCTTCATTCGTGATTCGGCATCCTCCAACTGCTTTTCCATGCTGTCGTTGGCGCTGATCAATCGGGCGATGATTGTCGTAACATCGCATCCGCTCTCTTGTAGATCAGTGCTGATCGCATGCACTTGCTTGCTGTGTTCCCCGACATTCGCAGCGATGTCTAGGGTGATCCGCTGAACAGCTGACAGAAAATCACTCGCTGGCTTTGCTACCGTTGCGACGTCGGCTTTTGCATTCTGGATCCAATTGTCTTGAACGCCCGTTGCCGACACGCCTTTTCTGGGTATCAGATACCCCGCGATTAACCCGGCATTTGTAGCGGCAAGCAACAGCAGAAAATCACTTAGAAATGATGTCATCACTGGATTCCTATTTCTCTTTTCCCAAAAGGCTGGGCAACTTAGCGCCTGCAAACGCACATGAAAAGATGTAGGTCAGTAATTCATTGCGATCCGTTGCAAACACGTGGATTGCGTGAGAAAAGCTGTTGACGAAAAAAACTTGCGTTTTGCCGCAACCAGTCGGCGTGTAATTGCTGGTAAGTCAGCCCCCTTTTCGGATACGCTCTCAGATCGAATGCTCGACGGTACCGAAGGTTTTGGGGTGAAAGGCCTGCAACCACCAGGCGGGTGTAAAGAAACTAAACCTCACTGAGCGGCTCAGTCGCATCGCCGAATGCAGCCGGTCGAAGGTCAACTTTGTCCATCAGCGACAAAAACAATCGACAAAGCTGGCGATCGGCCTTACCCTGATAATCAATCACTCGGCCACCACGTATCTTTCCGCCGCCCCCACCAATTACGATCACTGGTAATCGATCGTTGTCGTGCCGAGCCCCCGCCATCATGCTGGAACAGTACAGCAACATGGTGTTGTCTAGCAATGTCCGCGATCCTTCTTGGATCGAGTCCAATCGCTGGGCCAGATATGCAACCTGTTGCACAAAAAATTGATTGACTTTCAGCCAGTCTTCACCATCGGAGTGTGAAAGTAGGTGATGAATCATGTAATCGATTCCGACCCCCGACTGTTGAACGCTGGGCAGATTCGGAAAACGCAACGCGCTATGGTCGTTGTTTAACTTCAGCGTGGTCACGCGGGTCGTATCGGTTTGAAAGCCCAACACCAAAATGTCGATCATCAGTCGCATGTGATCCGCGATGTCTTGCGGAATGCCATCCGCAGGCCTGGGGCGATCGGGCTTGTCGAGCGTTGGGCGCCACCCCTGCAGTTCGCCCCGCTTTCCAGCATTGTCGATCCGAGTTTCAACATCGCGTACCGATTCCAAATATTCGTCCAACTTCCGGCGGTCCGAAACGCTGATCTGACGTCGCAAGTCGTTTGCATCGGTTCGAACCGCATCCAGCACACTCCGATCGCCCGGCGTGACTTCGTCTTTAAATAATCGATCAAATGCCAGCGCGGGATAAAGTTCCAGCGGAGTCGGCGTTGTCGGCGAACTCCAAGAAATATGCGAACTATAAAGCATCGAATAATTCTTATGCACCGAAGGATTGGATTGCTCGCACCCCAACACCAAACTCGGTACTTTTGTCGATCGTCCGTAGGTCTGGGCGATCAATTGATCGAAACTGGTTCCTGATCGGATTTCGCCGCCCGCCGCGATCGGTGCCCCTGATAAAAGGTTTCCGGTTTGAGAACTATGGATGTTCCCTTTGCGTGCCTCTTCGTGATACAGCCCGCTGCAGAATAACATTTTGCCGCGAAACGGATTCAAGGGCTGCAGTACGCGCCCCAATTCCATCGCGTCACCCTCACCCTTGGCCCACCACTCTTTGGAATGAAAGCCATTGCCAGAAAAGAGGGCTGCCATACGAATCGGTGCCTCGGCACCAGACTGGCCGTCGACCTCTGGATCGCCCCAAACGCTTTTCGACTCCAGCCAAGGTAGCGCCATTGATACGCCAACACCACGCAACAATGTCCGTCGCGAAAGCATGAATGTTTTTTTGGTCATCATCTCATCCAAGGTATCGTCTACTGGGTTTCAAAATCTTGGCCACGAACACGTGTAAACTGTGGGCTGTTGATCACAAGTTCTAATGCCACATGAATCGGGTAATCGTGTTCGCGCAATTGAGCCACCATTGTGTCAAGCAAAGGCTTGTCGGACAGTTCTAAGCTGCGACCGAGCGAGTATCCGATTAGTTTTCGACAAAACTGGCGAACGAAGTCATCTTTGCGCTGCGTTAACAGATAATTCCGCACGCCATCGATCCCATCGAGCGGCGTTCCATCGGCCAATTGCGTCTTGGTGTCAATCGCATGTCCGGCTAAATCACGATCGCGCCGCCGCCCGATCGCGTCGAAAGCTTCTAATGCAAATCCATAGGGGTCGATCCGCTGGTGACACGACCGGCAAGCAGCGTCACTGCTATGACGCTCGATCAATTGCCGCTCCGTCAATCCTTGCGGTGCTTCATCGGGCAGTACCGGAACATCCTTCGGTGGGCGCGGCAACCGTTCGCCCAAGATCACTTCACTTAACCAATTCCCTCGAAGGATCGGGCTGGTTCGCGATGCGCCGCTCTGTTTCGACAATGTCGCGGCGAAACCGAGAATTCCGCCGCGGCCCGCCGCACGCATCCCTTCGACCCTTTGCCAGTCGGGGGTTGGCACTGTTAATTGATAGTGCTGGGCAAGTCGCTGATTCACAAAGGTATGATCCGAATCGATTAACGACAAGATGCTGCGATCATTCTGGACTAAGTCGATAAAAAACTGAACGGCTTCTTCCTGCATATCGCCCCGGATATCGACAAACGTCGGGAAATGCCGCTCACTTTTTTCATCCAAGGTTTCAACGTCGCGAATGTGCAACCATTGGCAACCGAACTCGGTCGCCCATCGCCGAATCTTAGGATCATGCGTCATTCGTCGGACTTGAACTGACAACACGCGTGGGTCGTTCAATTCACCACTCGCGGCCAGTCGTCGCAGTTCTTCGTCCGGGACGCTCGACCAAAGGAAATAGCTCAACCGAGTTGCAAGTTCCCACGAATCGATCACGGTTGCTTCTTTGCCAGGCTGGGTCTGTTCACCTCGGTATAAAAATGACGGCGCGATGAGAACACGGGTTAGCATCATACGGATTGCAGCGTCGTGTGATAAATCTTGGCCACGCAATTGGTCATACAGGCCCGTCAGGCTTTTGACTTCGTTTTCGACCAAAGGACGTCGCCACGTTTTCGCAGCGAAGTCAACTACGGCTTGGACATGAACCGATTCACTTTTCTGCATCAAGGTTTGAAATTTGGCTGCACCATCAAGGATTGGCGCACGCATCGGTTCAAACGCTGATGGATCCGCATCCTGGGTCGCATATTGATAAAGCTGTTCAAACGCATCGACTAATTTTAGTGGCGACTGACTTATGAAAACCAAATTATCCCACAAACGATCCAGTTCTGCGGACTGCTCGTCATCCAACATCAACCGTTTTAAATGATCATCTTCGCGGTAATACAAGGTCAACGTCACCACTTCATCAACCGGCACGATCGTGGTGTAGCAGAGCGCCAGAGGGAACAGGCGACGGAAATCATCAAACGCCGTCACGAAACGTTCGCGAGCGGCACCAGAGGGATCAACAATGATCGGCACCGAATGCATCGTCCGCAGGTTGTTATCAGTCCATTTTCCCTTTGCCACACTGGCCCGTGTTTCCCCGACAGCGGTCTTCGATAACGATTCGGGACGCGTCGTCGTCACTTGCATCTGCACGCTTCCCTGTCGCTGATTGCTGGTGTGCAATTTTGCATCGACGACCAACTCGCAGGTCTTCGCTAATTCAGCCGGTATTCGAACTTCAATCACCGATGGCGCGGCAACACAAATGCTCTGTGGCGATACTTCACCAGCGGTCGGATGCCGGCCAAATAACGCTGCATCGACACCGACGTTCGTTTCCAGCGGTTGGACGGAATCGGCCTGTCCGACCACTTGGGTTGCTTGGTTCATAAGTGGTCCGTCAAAGGATCGCAACAAGCTTCTTAGCTTGCCGTCACCCGACTCCGGCGGGACACCCACATCGCCAGTTTCCAACAAACGTTGGATCTGAACCGCAAGCTGTTGTCGCTCGCTTGAATCGGTTGACAATTGCCATTTTTCAAGCAACGAGTTCGGAGGAATGAACGTTGCACTGCCACCCGATACAGGCTCGCCAACGAAGAACCAGACGCGATCGTTTTGATACGAATCGGCATGCGGGTTTCCGCTTAAAATATGTGGCGATACATCCTTGGCAAGATTCCAAGTTTGCGTTGCACTTCGAATCTCCAAATCCACCGCCGTCAGGTCGCACACATGACTGGAGTCTTTGGGGCCAATCACAATCGCGATCGCATCACCCTCGTCGACGCGTAAATCGTTCAGCGGTCCGATTTTGATTGGCACTGAGCCTTCGCTGGTTCCGTTTGCCAGTTGCCTCACGGTGCGCCCCCGCCGTAATTCCAAAGCCCACTGAAAACCATTGCCACAGTCGGTATGCGCATCGAACAATTGTCCTTCGATGGTCACCGTCGTACTTGCAGGACAACGCCAAGCGATGACAACGGAAACCGTTGGCGACGGGTGGACTGCGACGCTGTGAGCTCGCAACAATCCCGGGACGCGAACATCGGCATCAGAGGAGTTCGCCAGCACACCTAGGGCATCGCTGCCGGTCCAACCTTTGACAAACGAATAGTCAGGCGTCGATTCTAAGCGGCCGGTGATCAAAGGTTCCAAGGGTACATCACGGCCGACATGAACTCCCAAGATATCTAACCAATTCGCTAAAGCCTGGTCGCTTAATTGATTTTCGTCAGCGAATTGCTTTGCATCTACCTTTTCCTGGGGTGCCCGTGAGATTTCGTCGATTGCCGACAGATACTTTGTCGTGTCCGCGACGATCGCGTTTCGTCCCGCGTTGATCCGTTGCCACGTCGATCGCAAATCTCTCAGCGACAGATCGGCTTGCCCTGGGATCGCTAGCCGCGGATTTTCCCAGAGTGCAATGTCATGGTCATTGCCATCACCCGCGTCGCCGGTGGACAGGTACAGCAACAGATCCGATCCGTCTTGGGGCGATTGCAACGGCATGCGAATGTTATGAGATGCAACAAGTGGATAGACCGGCTCTTGCCAACTCTTGGGGCCATTCACTTTGCCGATGTGACCCACGCTGGTAAACCGCCACAGGTTTTCTTGCCACGGTCGAACGTCATCCGTCGTCAACTCGCCGCTTTGCCATTTCCGGTTCAGATCTGCAAGCAGAAGCGAATTGTCGGTTTTCTGCAGAGTTTCATAAAGCAGATTCAAGTACTTCGCATTCAGCCCTTTTTCTGTTGCGAGTTGAGAGATCGATAGTTTGGACTTCCCAAGGGCGTCCTGTGACTTAATGAGGGCATCCATATAAGCTTCCAGCGGCAATCGTCCGCCTTGGTTTGTATCAAATTGGATACCCTGCAGGTTAACTGCTGTTGCACCTTCGGCGCGAGAATGCCGACCATAGAACGCACGAATCGCAGCCAGTCGCTCGTTTGCCCAATCACTGGCGCTAACGCTCGGTGAAAATTCGATACCACTGGGGACAAGAACCACATGCTTTGAAATCGCTTTCGCCGCATCGAGATACTTGTTCAACATCGTTGGTGACATCACCAGCGCGGCGCTGGCATTTGTAAACCCTTCGCCCGCTGCGCCATCGGCCGGGAACTCACGTGCGGGTTCCAAGGAAGTGACTCCCGTTAAATCACGGATCGAGTGCGTATACTCAGCATTGGACAATCGACGCAGAATGACCGAACCGGGATCGCCTGCGGTTTCCAGCGCCGCTTCGTCAAGAAAACGCTCGATCCATTGCAGCAAAATCGTCTTTTCGGATTGTGTCAGCGGTGGCTTGTCTTTGGGTGGCATTTCTCCATCGTTGATCTGCGACGCGATGTTCTCCCACACCAATGGTGTTTTCTTCGCATCCGCGATCGTCGCGAATTGTTCGAGGTTTAATTCGCCAGCCACTTTTTCACTCGAATGGCAACCCATGCAATGCCGCGCCAGCAAGGGGCTGATCTGAGTTTGGAACTGGTCAGCCACGTCGGCATAAACACAAGGCGTTGCAATCAATAGAATCCAAGCGAGGGTCGCAAGGCGAGTTGCGACAGTGCGGATCTCGTAGGATATTTGAACGCCTGGTGCCATAACGGCCATCCTTTGATTCAATGGTTTGCAACCGACAGCGGACCGTAGTCGGATGAGTCGGCAGAAATGAGCGTCTGCTGGATTGCAATGAGGCGGGAAGGGGGTGGCTGCTTTCGCTTAGCAAAGCAAGCAACTCACTCAAGGAGAAGTTCACGATATCCCCTGCCCCTGCAGCGGTCAACTGAGCGAACACGTTGTCGTGCAGTGACGCATAGTAAAGTGTGAACATCTGATCGGTTAGCTTGTTGGCGGTGCCGAGTAAGAATTCGCAAAGTCGGTCTAGACCCGATCGATGTAGATTTCATAGAGCAAACCCAACGTGGTCGTTTCGCCAGTGATGTGATCGCATTCCGTCTCTTGACCGCCTCGCCGCTATGAAGACTTTTTCAACAAATCATTTGCATTCACTGAATTGCCGCGTGGGTTTGCTATCGCGTCGCTCGCTGCTGGAATCGATCGGTTCGGCTGCGGTGTTCGCTTTTTTTGTGAACTTTCATTCCGCACAGGCTGTGGAAGTGGTACCTGTCAGCAACCAAACGCCGGTTTTGGGAACCGCCCCATCGTTTCGGGTCGAAATCGAGATCTTCGAGGGGACTCAGGTAAAGCCGCAATCGCAGCACCTGTTGCTGTTCGATTCCGGCGTCATTTATGACTTGCCGATCGGGGTTGGAACCACCGTTACCGTGTTCGATCCGTCGAGAACACGTGTAATGTTGCTGCACAAGACCCAGCGCGTACGTACAACGATTTCGACCGAATCTTTGATTCAAATCTCCGCCCAAGCACGTTCAGCAGCGATCGATGCCAGGGCCGAGAAATCGCTCGGACTCAACGCGCGTGTCGCACCGGCTGGGGCCGCGGGTGATTTCGCGATCGAGTTTGGCGACACCAAGTACAGCGTTAAATCGCAGCCGACTTTGGGAGAAGGGGTTGCCGCGGAATTCGCCGCGTTCACTGTTTGGGCCTGCCGATTGAACCTCGCTCGTCAGGTCGGTTCCCCTCCGTTTGCCCGAATGACGATGGCCGAGTTTCTAGCAGCAGAAAAGGTTCTGCCACGGCAGATTTCATTGGAAGTCCGCCGTGGGCTGAAAACACGTACCTACCGCGCCGAACATTTGTATGTTGGCAGACTGAGCGATCTGGATCGAAAGAAAATCACTGACGTCGGCCAAATGATCGCGAGTTATGAAGAAGTCGAGTTCGCCGAGTTTCCGGTTGACTGAACATTCCATCCGTGAATCAGACGGTACACTGCCGCACCGCGTCGGTTAGACCCGCGATCGGGTCGCGTTTCGCGATAAACTCGTGGGCAAAGTATCCGTCGTATCCGGTATCAGCAATCGCTTTGGCAATCGCCGGATAGAACAACTCTTGCGAATCGTCCAATTCATTGCGTCCCGGATTACCCGCCGTGTGGTAGTGGCCATAATACTTATGATTTTCGCGAATCGTACGCATGACGTCACCTTCCATGATTTGCATGTGATAGATGTCATACAACAATTTGAAATGGTCGCTGCCGACACGCTTGACCAGTTCGACGCCCCAAATCGAGTTGTCGCACATATAGTCCGGGTGATTCACTTTGCTGTTCAGCAACTCCATAATCAGCGTGACACCTTTCTTTTCCGCCACCGGAACGATTTTCTTTAAGGCGTCGACGCAGTTTTTCATCCCCGTCTGGCGATCGATGCCTCGCGCATTGCCAGAGAAACAGATCACGTTGCGCCAGCCTTCGGCGGCCGTTGCCTCAATCGCGGCGTTCATCTTTTCCAAACACATGTCATGAAACTTGGGGTCGCACAATCCGTCGGTCAATGGATGCGACTGCACCATGGTGCAGACCAAGCCGTGCTTCTTCAAGATCGGAAAATCAGGTGGATCGAGCAGGTCGATCCCCACCATCCCTAGTCCTTTGACCTGTACCGCCAATTCTTCGACAGACATTTTCGGAAAGCACCATTTGCATACCGATTGGTTCAATCTACCTTGCTTTGCGTTCACGTTTGCAGTTCCTGCTGCTGGGGGTTGTTCGGGCGTTTGTGAGTATGCGTTGGGTGTTTGCATCGCGGCACCGATGCCGACCGACGCTTGGACAGCGCTTGCGATTGCGACGCCAGCGATTGCCGATCGTCGATTGATTTTGGGCGATTCGTCTTGAGAAGCCATGCTGGTGACTTTGAAAAGTGGGGGGCAGAGAATGGAGCGTGCGGTTAACACGCCTCATGATTGTCGTCACCAGCCCCGATCGATGCAACGACCCGGAACGCAGGTGGAAGATAGCGCTTTGGAATCGTCGCGTCTTCGAATACGATAGGGAGGACCGATGTTGCGACAGGCAGCTTTGGCGGCAAAATTGCCAACCGTTTCCCGCCTATTTCCCCTCCATATGAATCGCGTTCAAACCTTTCTGCTGCTGACCTGGACCGCAGGTTCTTTGCTATTGCCTATCTGTAGCTCGTTTGCGGATGAAACCGATGAACGATTCGTCAGGTGGGGAAAAACTTACGAAGATGACATCCTGCCGATCATTCGCAGTCGTTGTTTGGAATGCCATTCCGGCGACCAGGCCGACGGCGAGTTCGACATGGCCAAGTTCGCCGATGGCAAATCGGCCATCGCAGCGGGCGACGCTTGGGATCGGGTCGCTCGTCGCGTTCGACAAAACGAAATGCCACCCAAGGGCAGCCCCGGTTTGAACGATTTGCAAAAGTCGCGTTTTCATCGTTGGGTCGATTCGCGTCCCGGTGAAGACTTGTGCAAACAAATCGCGTCTGATGAAACCCAGGCGTGGTACAAGGGCAACGTGATGAGCCGCCGTTTGACGGCATTCGAATACGCCAACGCTGTCAAGCATCTAACGGGCCAACCGCTGCTGGCGACCGAAGTGCCGCCATCCGATGGGGCCGGGGGCGAAGGCTTTGACACCGTTGGTGATGCGTTGTTCACGTCACCGATTCACCTGGAAGCTTACTTATCAGTCGCCGATCGTGTGATCGATTCGGCTATCGCAAAGCAGTTTAGTGCCAAATCGCCCGATGCCCCCCAGTTGATTGCCGCGTTGCCAAAATCGATCGATGGATCGTCGTCGTTAAACGACTCTCAAGCGGCGAACGAAGCGATCCGAACGTTTGCACGCCGGGCATGGCGGCGACCCGTGGGTGACGATGAAGTACAGCGGTTAATGCAGCTTTACGAGCGTGTTGCCGCCGCGGGTGCACCGTTTGCTGCCGCGATTAGCCAACCGCTGAAGGCGATCATGGTTTCGCCACATTTCCTATTTGTCGTCGAATCGGAACCGACCCAATCCGGCGTCCAGCGGATCACACCGCATCAATTGGCGACACGATTATCGCTACTGATCTGGTCATCGATACCTGACGAAACGTTATTAGAAAAAGCGGACAGCGGCCAGTTGTATGAAGATGATTTTTTGCGAATCGAAATCAAACGCATGCTCGCAGACCCCAAGGCACGTGGCTTGGGCGAAAACTTCGGATTGCAATGGTTGGGTTTAAGGAACTTTGGCGAAGTGAAACCGGATCCGATGTTGTTCCCTGACTTCAACGCGGAACTTGCCAACGACATGCGTGAAGAGGCGGTCGCGATGGTGTCAGCGATCTTTCGTGACGACGCACCGCTGACCGATTTGATTGCCGCTCGCTATGCATTTGTTAACGGACGCCTGGCATCTCATTACGGGATCGATTTGCCAGTCGACGCAGCGTGGCAACGGATCGATTTGCCGGACGGTAAACGTGGTGGAGTGATCACGATGG
>DNWZ01000176.1 GCA_003506095.1 Planctomycetaceae bacterium
GATCTGGTTATTCGGTGCATGTAACCGCGAGCTTTGGAAAATTGATGCGGGTCGGAACAATCGTCAAAATCGCCAAAGAAAGTGCAAGACAAATCTCTCGGAAATTTTTGCGATCAATTTTGCTTAGACAGCACAATCAGCAAAGCTTAACGCCCCCCTCGTGGCATAGGCTTCCGATGGCCAACCAATCCGAACTCATTCTGGAGCGTTGTATCTTGCTCGACCAAATTCTGAAAAAAACTGCGATGTTATCTTTTGCGATCCTTGGATTGGGCGCCAGCATCTGGAGTCGCTATGAAGTTCCATCGGGAAATCTTGCATCAGAAAGCGTAACAGCCAGCGATGCTGGCTTGAACATTTCAACTAAACCCGTTTCTGCGATTTCCGAGGCCCAACAGTTCCAGGCACAAACGTCTTTCTTGCGTCACGCTTACGATTCAGAAAAAGCCTTTCTTGGCGAAGCGGTCAATGCGTTAGTTGGCCAAGCCGCAGTATCAGAGACAGTAAGAACCAATCGTTCGCAGGGCGGTTACTTGTTTATCGATATGCTTCCCGCAGTCGCAAAGCCGTTGGAGATAGCCGAACTTTCGACGCCATCCGATGGTGCGCTGGTTAGCTTGAATGTGCGCGAGGGCGACCAAGTCCAGCAAGGCGCACTGCTGGCCGTCACAGATGACCGCATCGCCGCAGCATCTTGTCGCGTCGCTGAAGCAGGAGCATCTCGCGAAGCATCACTAGCAGTTGCGAAAGCAAAGCAAACGCTGGCCGAGCAATACCTGGAGAGAATCAAACAAACCTTCAGCGAAAAAGCTGCTTCAGGGCTGGAACTTGATGAAGCCAGAAGTCGCTTGGAAGAAGCTCGCGCGATGCTTTTGGAAGGATACGAACTCAAACGGGAAGCAAAAGCGAAGCTTGATTTGGAACAAGCCAGGTTGGATGACCACCGTCTAATGGCACCGTTTAGCGGCACAGTAACTCGCATCAAGAAACACGTTGGCGAAACACTCACTCGCGATGACGTATTGATGACTCTTGTAAATCTGTCTCGCCTGCGCGCAGAGCTTAACGTGCCTTTGCAATATATCGATCATTTTCCAACTAGTTCCACGACTCGATTGATCGCATCCCTGCCACACCAGCCCCTACTGCAGGCGACCGTCGTGCATGTTGACCCAATAATCGACGCGGCGACCAATACGTTTCGTATAGTCGTCGAGATTGACAACTCCGACCAACTATTGCCGGCGGGTTTCGCGATTCGGCTGATCGACCCTGCGTCTTCCTCTGTCGCTGCGTCACCCGTGAAAAGATAAGCATTCACTATTTCTTTATCGATCACGATTAATCGAAACTATTCACTGACCTTTTTAAAACCACGTTCCAGAACATGAACCAATCGCATAACACGTCAGAGTCGCCCAACTCTCTTGAACAACCGAATCAATCAAGCGCGGTCCCAGTATCCGGCGTCAAATCGGGACGAGTGACTCCTAAAGCGAGTTTCACGTCCGACATTCTGGAACCACGCATTCTTATGTCGGCCACTTGGGTCGATTCAGATGCATTTCAAGACCAGGCAACCAATGCCGACGACGTTATGCAAGGGTCCGCTACCGACGACGTACTGTCTGGACTAGAAGGTAATGACACACTGTTCGGAAACGACGGCAACGATTCGTTGTTCGGTAATCAGGGCAACGATCATTTACTTGGCGGCGATGGCAATGATAGGCTCAACGGTGGAACCGGCAACGACATTCTCGATGGTGGTGAAGGGAATGACGTTCTGTTAGGTGGTCAAGGCGATGATGTTATCTTAGGCGGATCCGGAAACGACTGGATTGAGGCTGGTGCTGGAGCGGATGCGATCGATGGGGGCGATGGAATCGACCGGATCGCTTACTGGGGCAGCGACGCCGGGGTAAAGATTGATCTAGAAGCACAGACGGCGAGCGGAGGCCACGCGGAAGGGGACACGCTTCAGAGCATCGAAGAGGCGGTCGGATCTAATCATAACGATGAGATCTATGGGAGCGAGGGGAACAACGCCTGGTTGCGCGGCGGCGATGGAGACGACCTTATTGACGGACGCGGTGGCGACGACCATCTGATCGGCGATGGTGGCAACGATCATCTTATCGGCGGCGCTGGCAATGATAGGCTTAATGGCGGAACCGGCAACGACATTCTCGATGGTGGTGAAGGGAATGATGTTCTGATAGGTGGTGAAGGATTTGACACGGCGGATTATCGCGGTTCCGCGCAAAGCATTGTCGCTGACATTACTACCGGCGTTGTAACCAGCGGCGTTGATACCGATACATTAACCAGCATCGAGCGAATTGCTGGCTCCGATTTTGATGACGTATTTGCGTTTGGCAACCCAACACCGGGTGCGACCTATACGATCGATGGTGGCAATGGTTACAACACGATCGACCTCAGCCAATTTGCACAGAGCACTATTCAAATTTCCGACAACCAGGCGGTTGTCACGATGGCCGATGGCACCTCATTTACCATCGAGTTTAGCGATATCGATTATATTAAAACGGCCGACGGGGGATTCGCAATGTATGACGCTGCGGTGACCGCAGCGATGTCAGACTTTGATTTAAGCCCAGTCGCAGCCTTCCTGCCTGCCAACGTAGACCTCACAGCCGGTCAGTCGATTCCACTATCCTTGAATCTCGGAAGCAGCCTTCCCACCGAGGGTGTTGAAATCCGCGTGTCGGGCCTACCAGCCGGTGCTACGCTGTCTGCGGGTCGTGATGTCGGACAAGGCGAATGGGTACTAGATGCCGATGATGTGCAAGATTTGACGATGACGACCAATGGCTTGGTCGCTGGTGACTTCGATCTCAAAGTGACGACTAACGTCGCCAGCCCTGTGCCGCTTTATAGCGAAGACTTCGAATCGGGCGCCAAGGGCTGGAATATCAATACCACTGAGAATAGTGGCTCCTTCACCAATGCACTTGGGCGATTCGGAGGCACTGGCGGCCAACAAGGCGTCTTCAAAATGTTTGCTGTTCCCGCTGGCGTTTCCGAAGTCGTGGTCGAATTCGATATGCTCGAACTTGATTCGTGGGATGGTGAACAGTTTCAGGTATTCGGTAATGATAAACTGATAACCAGTGATACATATCAAGGCGCCGGTCGAGGCACGGATCAGGGTAGTCGGTTCGCTGTGTCAGATACACAAAACATTGGCAACCAAGGCTTCAGTGGCTGGACCGACCAACGACACAGCTATCGAATCGTTTTGCCTGTTGAGAATGGAATGGTCAAACTCGGATTCGGATCAACACTGAACCAGTCGATTGCTGACGAATCTTGGGCAATCGACAACCTAGTCATTCAAGCAAACACCTCGATCACCACCATGATCGAGCTGGAAATCGAGCCGGCCGTCAAAATGACCGCCCTTGCAGACGGTGATCTCGCTGATGGCCCTGTCAACCTGCGGTTAGACGCCGTAGGTACGGAACTAGGAACGCTGAAATCGGTGCGAATCGAAAATGTACCAGAGACCATGTTTCTCTCATCCGGTAACAAGCTGCCTGACGGTTCCTGGGAACTGACGCCTGACCAGCTCAGTAATTTGCAAGCCGCTGGCGAACTTGAAGGGGCAGTGAATCTGACAATTAAGTCGACCTTCGAGACATCAGGAACAATCTATGCCGAGGACTTTGAAGATGGCGCATCGGGATGGAGCAGTAATGCCGTGACCAACGGCGGCGAATCGATGACTAATTTCTTGGGGCGATTCAATGAAATTGCCGGAAATGATCGTGGTGGCCAATCCGTCTATAAAGTTTTCGACGCCCCCCCGGGTGTTACAGAAGTACAGGTTCAATTCGACTTCCTTGAAATCGATTCGTGGGATGGAGAACAGTTTCGTGTATTTGCAAACAATCAGCTGATCTCTGCACAGAGCTTTACTCACCACTTCAGCCGAATTACAGATTGGGTGAACCCTAACCAAGACAGTGTCAAGGAACATTCCGTCGCGTTGGACGATGGAACAAAAAACCAGGGTTTTAGTGGATGGTCGGATCAACGGCATCGTTACACCTTGACCGTTCCGGTGGAAAACGGGCAATTCAAGCTCGGGTTCGGTTCGACGCTCGACCAAGGGCCGGGCGATGAATCTTGGGGAATCGATAATCTAAAAATTACGGCAACACAGGTTGTTGAAACCAATACTGCGGTAACTGTAAACAGCCGTCAGGTACTTGGGACAGCAGGCAACGACACGTTTATCGCCGGCAGCGACGCCGAGGCGTTTATCGGTAAAGAAGGCAACGATACCGTTGACTACTCCAGGTCTGCGGAAGGCGTTACGGTTAAGCTGGATGATACCGATCAACATGGCCCTTACGCGAATCAAAAAGCAGGCGGCTTGACTGGGGACGCTGCCGGAGACACTTATACCAATATTGAAAATGTGATCGGTTCCTCCAATGACGATTACATTTACGGCGCCGCAGGTGGCACGCAAGCTTGGCTTGGCGATGGGAACGATGTTTTCGACAATAGCCAACTTGCGGATCGAGTCGGTGTGGACATCATCGATGGTGGCGCTGGCGACGACACCATTTGGACTGGCCATGGTGACGATACACTGATCGGCGGCAGCGGTAACGACCGTTTGTTCGGCGAGGATGGCAATGACACGTTGATTGGCGGAAGTGGTAACGACTTCATCGATGGTGGTGCAGGTTATGACGTGGCCGTCTTCTCGGGAAATCGCGTTGACTACGATATCATCCGCAACGCTGATGGCAGCACCACGGTAATCGATCGCAGCACGGCCGACGGTACCGACCGGATTATCAACGTCGAAGCTCTGAAATTTGCCGATCAGACTTTGGTTGATGAACAGGGCGCGTGGACGCTGCGTGGTGCGACAGGCAACGACAATCTCGTTGGCACACGGGCCGCCGATACAATCGATGGTGGATTAGGAGATGACAACATCAGCGGCGGCGGTGGTAATGATGTTTTGCGCGGCGGCGGCGGGGCCGACACGATCAGCGGTGGCGATGGTGATGATACAATCATCGCCAGTTCAGATGCCAGCGACGCGTCTGGCGACAAGCTTTACGGCGATGCGGGCAACGATCGGATCATCGGCTCTCAATTCGACGACTACATCGAGGGTGGATCTGGGAACGATGTGATCGACGCCGGTAATGGCGATGACGTGATCTATGGCGATACCAACCCGGACCGTATTCCCGCTGGCACACTCGTTAAAACTGGCGACAACCTGATCGTCAACGGTAGCTTTGAAACGAACCTAACCGCAAATCGAACTTGGTCCGTATTTAAAGCAGTCGACGGCTGGACGACGGCAAGTGGTTCGGGGATCGAAATTCAAGAAGGTGTTGCCGGGATCGCTGCCGATGGCTCAAGCTTAGTAGAACTGGACAGCCATAGCAATTCCGCCATCCAACAAACGGTCGCCACTGAAGTTGGGCAAAAGTACGAACTATCGATTCAATACTCGCCAAGACCAGGCGTCCCCGCGGCCAGCAATGGGGTGGAAGTTTGGTGGAATGGGAACAAAATCGACACCGTCGTCGATGACGGTGTTGGTTTGCGAAACACACAATGGCGAACTTTGAATTATCAAGTGGAAGGCAACAGTCCGCAAGGTGTGCTGGAACTGCGCGCGATCGGTACAAGCGATAGCCTAGGTGGATATGTTGACAACATCCAAATGTTCAAGCTCGTAACTCCCCTGAGTCTGCAAACGGGCAACGATACCATCAACGCTGGTGCCGGCAATGATCGTATTTTCGGGCAAGGTGGCAATGACTCAATCAACGCTGGATCAGGCGACGACTATATCGACGGTGGTACCGGAAACGATTCCATCACCGGTGGTTCAGGCGACGACTTCATCGATGGTGGTGAAGGCTTCGACCGGGCCAACTATAGCGGCATAGCGACTGATTACGAAGTAACACGCAACACTGACGGCTCGGTAACGGTAAAAGATTTGCGACCGAACTCGCCCGACGGGACCGATCGTGTTGTTAATGTTGAGACGTTCGCATTCGCAGATTCTAGGTTACCTGTCGATACGGTTGCCAAGAATATTGAGCCCGTGCGACTAGAGTCGCCTACTGCTGAACCGAACCAATTGACCATTCGATTGGGTGGCGAAATGGGCAACAACGCCGGCCAGCGTGCGGAACCACCACGTTATGAGATTTGGGCTAACGGCGAGAAGATATCGACGGGCGTTGTCGACTGGGCAACACTTGATCGCATGGCTGTTCAAGGAGCTAACGGCTTTCAAGAACTGAAATTCGACGTGGCCCCTGGCCAGCAATTGAGTAACGTCTCGGTTCGCTTCACCAACGACGCCTTTGAAGGCAAAGCTGCAACCGACCGAAATATGTATGTAGATGCCATCGAAGTCAATGGCAAGCGTTTTGAGGCCGAAGGTCCTAATTCGTCCTATTTCCGTGGTGGAGATCAAATCAGGGGCCAAGAAGGCATGTTCTGGTCTGGCACATTAAGCTTTAATACCAGCGAGGCACCAAGACCAGTCGATGCAAGTATCGCTGAGAATGTGCCTGGCGCTATCGTCGGAAAGGTCTCAACAACTGCCAGCGACACTCAAGTTACCGTCAGTGACGATCGATTCGAAGTCAAAGACGGGACGCTTAAGCTGAAAGACGGTATCGCGCTCAACTACGAAGACGCATCGAATTTGGAACTGCAGATTACTGGTACAAGTGGTGACGAATTATGGAGTCGAACGATTCAAATCGATGTTGAGAATGTAAATGAAGCCAACACTGCAACAAACGACTCATTCCGCATTTCTGAAGACGCAACGCTACTGCTAGGTGCCGACCAGTTGCTGGCAAACGATACCGACCTCGACGGCGATCGACTAGAGATTGTGTCTGTGTCCGATGCGCTTCATGGTACCGTCCGATTGCTTGATAATGGTAAGATTGAATTCAAGCCGGATAGCAACTATTCCGGTCCGGCAAGTTTCAGTTACACCGTTACCGATGCTGGCGGGTTGACCTCAACCGCGACCGTTGAAATCAATGTCGATGCGGTTGCCGACACGGCGAGGTTGATCGCCGACGATGTTTTAGGAGTCGAAGATCAATCTGTAGCATTGAACCTAGCTGCAAGCCTTGCTGATACTGACGGAAGTGAAGTTCTGAGCGTCTCAATCAGCGGCGTGCCAGC
>DNWZ01000067.1 GCA_003506095.1 Planctomycetaceae bacterium
ATAGGAGCAACGGAGTAAAACGATACCAATCGACGATACTCCGGCAATCACCGGCATTTCGAGTCGCAAAGGCAACTTGAAAAACCGCCATCCTGCCAAAACCATCGCCAAAGTTCCGCCACACTGTTAGGAATTATACTTGCAGTTAATTTGTTCTGTCAAAAAAAAATGCCACTCTGGCAAGGATCGTCGATTTCGTCGATCGCATCCTCACTGCGAAGCGACCTCCGAGGCGATAAAAACTCCGTTTTGGGGTAAATACAAGCCCACTTAGGTCCAAAAAGTAACCTACGGTTGGGTGGGCAGATCGCTTGTGGCCAGGGTGGCCAGCAAACGCTCGGCCGTTTTTTATCTCCCACTGCCTAAGGCGTGCTTACGGACGACGCTGCCAATGGGTTTACATAACAAAACAATTTCAAAAATGAATCGGCAACGTTGGCTCGCTCTCGGTCTGATCGGCACTGCACTTGTTTTGGGCAGCATCGCCGCCGCGGCAAACACAGCCGCGAATCCCTCCACAAAATCGGCCGTCTCGGTCGCTCAACCGGCAGACCCCAGCAAAGTGATCGGCAACGACGCCTGTGTAAAATGCCATGCGCCCGAACAAGCCGTTTGGTCGAAAACGCCGCACGCGAAAACGTTTGACGAACTGCACCGTCGCCCCGAAGCGAAGCAGATCGCGTCCAAACTAGGGATCGAATCGATCAAGCACAGTGGCCGATGTGTCAACTGCCACTACACCCAACAATCGGTCAACACCGTGACGTCGAACATGAGCGCCGGCGTTCACGCAATCGCCGGCGTTTCGTGTGAATCGTGCCACGGCCCAGCTCGCGATTGGTTGGAAACGCACCACAACTATGGCGGCCCCGATGTCACTCGCTTGACCGAATCGCCCGAACATCGCAAACAACGCGTCGAAGCGGCGATCGCGTTGGGCATGCGAAACCCAAACAACGTTTATCTGGTTGCCCAAAGCTGCTATCGCTGTCACACCACCGCTGACGAAGAATTGGTCAACGTGGGCGGACACTCGGCCGGCAGTTTGACCTTCGATTTCGTTTCGTGGAGCCAGGGAACAATCCATCACAACTTTGTCGAAAGCGACGGCAAGGTGAATATCCCCAGCTCGCCCGAACGGTTGCAGTTGATGTTTGTCGCGGGTGTTTTGGCGGAAGTCGAGTCGACCATGCGAGCCGTTGCGAAAGCGACAACAAAAGACAATTACGGGGTTACCGTCGCCCAGCGTGCCGCCCGATCGGGCGCTCGGCTCAAGAGCGTCGCATCCAAAGTGAACGATCCACGCTTGGACAAAGCGGTCAAGATCTTTGAAACCGTTTCGATCAAGTTGAACAACGAAGCACAGTTGAACAAGGGTGCCGACATGATTGCCAAGATCGGCGTCGATTTCGCTGAAAACCCGCCAGCGAGCGGCTTGGAACAGATCGAACGATTTGTCCCGACCAAAGACAAATGGAAGTAATCGATCACCGCATCTCGGGTGATCGAACCGCTGCGTTGGCGATGATGTGCGGCGTGTCGAGTCCGGTTTCATAACCCGATTGGCCACCGATCGAAATGTGCTGGTTCAGGTAACGACGTAAATTCACGCCGGGCGTCGGGCTGACATAATGCGTCGTCCTGCCGGTCCCATCGGTCAAAGCAAACGGCGGGCTGTCAGGCCGCGCGGAGTAGACCTGGACCAAGTATCCGGCCGCTTCGACCGCCCCCACGCTACCACCGGTTGGGCCAGCGATCGCCGAAACGCCGCTCGGATTGCCGCCAGAGATCATCACTTGGCCAGGTGGAATCGTTACCGTTCCCGCCGATCGCGCCGCGGCTTGCAACGACGAAACGGCCGATGCCGGCTGGTCGCCATCGCGCCGACGAGCGATCGATTGATACTGCTCGATCCGCTGGGCCAACAACCTCGCCCGCTGGCGTTCGGTTTCAGAGGCGTCGGTTTGGGCGATCCGCTGTGCGGCCTGCAGAATCGGTTCGACATCAGCGGCTGGCGCGGTCGCAACCATTCGCCGCGATAATTCCAGTTGCAACGAATCGACCGTTCCGCCAACGATCGCGACCGGCGAACGCGACTGCGCACTCTGAAAGCCGTCCTGCGACGCAACAGTTTGAACAGCGCCCTGCTGAGCATTGGGCAATGCATTTTGTCGATTCGGGATCAACATTTGAGCCGGCAGCGGCGTCTGCGAGTGCGCCGGCGGAATCGGAATCTGCAGCAATTGGCCACTTTGCGGATTGACTGGCGCGATACCGGTGTTTGTGCCGGGCTGTTGCGGACGTGCACTGCCACGAACCCAGTTCGCGTCGCTGCCGGTCGGCACAGCCGCCTGTCCACTGGCCTGCGCCGCCCCATTGCCTGCTGTCTCATCGCCAGCGGCACCGATCGTTCGAACCATCGGTTGCGATGCGATCGATACTTGGGGTGGCAGAGTCGCACGAGCAATTTGTTGCTGACTGGCAATCTGGTGATTCCCATAACCATCGTCGACAACACCCGAACCAACCGCCCTGCGACCAGCGGCCAAGTCGTACTGCACCTGCATCGCTTGAGGTTGTGCGAACTGGGAATTTTCCGTTTCAGCCGTTTGAGCGGCCAAGGATTGCGATTGGGCGAACGAGAGATCGCTGGATGGCGCGTTTGCAGCAATCGGAATCGCGCCACGTTCGTTCATCGGGCGCAGCGGTGCCGCGGCAAAATCGTTTCGAACTTCATTTGTTTTTTCAACAGCGACACTTGGTGAGTATTCATCGGCACCGTTAAGGAGGATCGACTTCGCGGTCGCCATCAACCCCTTTTGAGCTTTTTTCGCGGCCGGTTCCGGTATCGCCAACGGTTCGATGCCGTCGTCTTCCAATGGTGTCGGAACGCCGGCGGCCATCAGTTCGCCTGGACGCGGCTTGTTCCGCAGCAACATTTCTGGATTGTCGACGACTTGGTCGCGATGGACCCAGCGGAACTCGCCCGCAGGCGGTGAAATGCGATACCACATCTGCGGACCATCAGGACCTTCACGCTCGGCGCGGCCCAATACCGCAACTTCTTCGCCTTTTGACAATTGCACCTGCCACATGTATTTGCGAGCCCTGCCAAGGTGCGTACCGATCCAGGCGAGCGTCCCAGCTTCGGTCACGCTGCCCATATTGCCCCTGCGATCCAGCGCGATCGAATCCGCTGGCACCCAACAAAAACTGTTTTCCGGCGGACGAACGCCCAGCCAACCATCGGGCGTTTCGAGGTAAACCTCAAGACGTTGGCCATGTCGCAACGGATCGGTGCGGTAATAATCGCCGCCGGGCCCACATCTGGCGACGACTTCATCCTGGTCGACATAAACATCGTAGGGCTCAAACGCTTCTTCGCCATACGCCGTTGTGCCCTTAGCCAGTGTTGCAAGCGACGACGCGGCGCAGGCCAGGACGAGCAAAATGCGGGAAAAAACGAGAAATGGACCGTCGTTCATGATGGTTCGCTACCGGCTGGATATACACAACAAACACCTTCGCATCCGGTCGATAGCTAAATTGTGGCGACAATATCAAGAGGGATTGGGCAAACCGATGTGAAAACGAAAAAACCCCGGCTGACTTTTAGGTCAACCGGGGTCGATCGTGTTTAGATTGTGGGTGCTGAGCTAGAGAGATCTAGCCAGCAAACTCAATCACTTGCAACCGCCAGCACAACCAGCAGCTGCTGGTGCTACCGAACCGCCACAAGCACCAGTTGCACAGCCGGTGCTGACTGGAACCATGACTTCGGTCGGAACTTGCTGACAAACTTGAACTTGAACAGCCTTCTGGCCTGGGACAGCAACACAAACTGTGTAGTTCTCTGGAACCTGTTCGGTGACGGTGTTGCATACCGTTACGTTGTAGGTGCGAGTACGAGTTTCGGTGTTGTAGGTCGTCTTTGGAACCATACGAGTACGGGTCTCGTTAACCATCTTCGTCACTGGAACAGTACGAGTCTTGGTTTCGTTAACCATCTTCGTAACTGGAACGGTGCGAGTCTTGGTTTCGGTAACGTAGTTCGTTACGGTGTATTCGCTGGTGCGCTCTTCAGCCTTGCACTTTTGTACGCTGACGGTACGAGTGCGAGTTTCGGTCGCCATTTCGGTGTAGTTAACCGTACGAGTACGATCTTCCATCCGAGTCTTGGTGACAGGAACCATGCGAGTCCTGGTTTCAACGCGGCACTTGGTGACCGGAGTCTCCTTGGTGCGTGTTTCCATGCGAGTCTTGGTAACTGGTACTTCACGAGTCTTGGTCTCGGTGACGTAGTTGGTTACGGTGTACTCACGAGTACGCTCTTCTGTCTTGCACTTCTGAACGCTGACCATACGGGTCTTGGTCTCGGTGCGGTACTTGGTAACAGGAACAGTCTTGGTACGAGTTTCCGTGCGGCACTTCGAAACAGGTACGGTACGAGTCTTGGTCTCGGTTACGTAGCTGGTTGTTGTGTAGCTGTACGGCTCTTCGGTCGTCTGCATTTGATAGGTCGTAACAGGGACTTCACGAGTCACTGGGTTGGACACATAAACTTGACGATAGCTGTAGGTCGGGCCGCACGATGCGACTGCTGGAGCAGCACATCCGCTGTCGCAACCCGAAACCGCTGCCGAACCACAACCGCTGTTGCAACCGGAAGTTACGGTGCCGCAACCGGCCGATGTTCCACAACCCGATGATGCTCCGCAACCAGCCGAAGTGCCACAACCCGAGCTCATCGCTGGAGCTGGGACTTCAACCATTTGGCACTGATAGCTGCCGTGGTCTTCGGTGATCGTCTTCATCGTGGTCACTGGAACGCAACGACTGATCGAACGAGTCGCAGTCTTGGTCTCGGTAACAGGAACTTGAACAGTGTAAGTCTGAACAACTTCTTCGGTGTAAGGAACTTGAACCGAGTAAGTTTGAACAACTTCTTCGGTGTAAGGAACGCTTACGTTGTACGACTGTTCGACTTGTTCGGTGTAAGGAACTTGAACCGAGTAAGTCTGAGTCTTGGTTTCGGTAACTGGAACCTGAACGGTGTACGTCTGTGTAACAGTTTCGGTGTAAGGAACACAAACCTGATAGGTCGATGTTACCATTTCAGTGTAAGGCACTTGAACCGAGTAAGTCTGAGCGACTTCTTCGGTGTAAGGGACGCACACTTGGTACGACTCTTCACGTGACTTTTGAACTGGAACCTGAACAGTGTAAGTCTGCTCAATTTGTTCGGTGTAAGGAACCATAACCGTATAGCTACGGGTCTTGGTTTCTTGAACTGGAACTTGAACAGTGTACGTTTGCTCAACTTGCTCAGTCACTGGCACGCAAACGGTGTACGTCTGCTCAACTTGCTCAGTCACTGGAACGCAAACAGTGTACGACTGCTCGACTTGAACGGTCACAGGAACCTGAACTGTGTACGTCTGCTCACGCGTTTGCACCGAAGCAACTTGCTTGGTCACGTTTCGCATACGCTGACGAGTTTCCTGAACATACTGCACGGTCGGAACCATTCGGGTTTCCGTGACGTACTGCGATTTCATTACTGTACGAGTTTCGTAAGCAACGCTTGGGGCGCAACCAGCGCCCGAACCGGTGGCAACACCGGCGTCGGAGACGCAGCCCGTGTCAGCCGAACAGCCGCCACAGCTACCACAGCCTGCAAAAGCGTTTGCAGCGGCCAATGCCGTTGCGACTACGCTCATACAAACTAACGAAAGAAATTTCTTCATATCGAGACACCTTGAGAGAACCGCTCACGACCGTGAGCATAAAAAGAGGATACGCGGGAAGTTTGACGGCTGCGTAAACTGGGTAACAGACCGACACCGGATAGATTAAGTTTGCCTACGCCAATGTCAACGCCTTTGTGGGTGGTTTGACAATTATTTTGGCAAATGGCACCGCCCACTGGAGGCATATACAGTGCATGCATGTCCACATCCCTCAAGAAGCGAGTGGGGAATACTAATAGTTGCGTAGAATTATCACAACCAGGCTGCTTCGCTTGCCCTCGATCGGCTAAAAAACCACCTGTTTGGCTGATCCGCCGCGACTTAATGCCGCAGTCGCTCGATTCATTCACGTTTCCCGGACAAAAGCTTCAAGATAGCCGTTGTCGCCCAGGTGACTTGCGCCCTATCATCTAATAGGTAGAGAGATTGATAGCACTGGCGAGATCCTTGCGGAGGTTTCTTGCCAAGCGGCAGCAGGGATCCTCGGCGGTGAGAACGATGGCGGTCGAGTCAACTCAAAAATTACTGTGTGTAGGTCAGCCACCTTTTCCGGCGGATTGTACGGGAAAGCTCGATGGCGATCTGGTCGTCGTTGAAACGGTTCACGAAGCCGTCAGCCATTTGGGCAGCGATGCGTTCGCAGGTTTGTATATCTCGCCCGAGAATCTGCCACAGACCGGACAGCTGGCTGGCTTTCTGCTCAGCAGCACGATGTTAAGCGACATGCCGGAGGGTGTGGCGCTGCTTGACGATCACCATCGGGTTTTGTGGGCTAACCGCCGGTTGTTGCAGTGGTCGGGTAAAGAGTTGCTGCCGCCAGGAACGACTTTTTACGAATTGCTGGGTAACCCTGAAATCATGGGTCCTGATTTTTGCCCCTTCCACACCGCGATGGCGACGGGGGCGGAAAGCAGCAGTACATTGCACAGCGACGACAACCGCTATTTTCAGGTCCATGCCGCCCCAGTCGTTTCGCATCCAAAGACGATCGGTCGAGCGAGTTCGGAAGCGAACCTCCCAGATTCGCTGGACACGGCGGCGGATGGCCAGATCGGCGGCGAAGCGGGCGGTGGCCCTCGGCATTTGATCGTCACGGTGGGCGACATCACCGCCGAAATCCTGCAGCAACAGAAAATCGCCGCAATTCACAAGGCCGGACGCGAATTAGCCGATTTGCGACCGGCCGAGATTTTCATGATGGAGGTCGATGAGCGGATCGAACTGCTGAAAGAAAACATTCGCCACTACCTCAGCGACTTGTTGAACTTTGAAGTGATCGAAATCCGTTTGCTGGAGCACGCAACGGGTAACTTGGTTCCGCTTTTAAGTGTCGGTATCGACCAAGAAGCGGCCGATCGTAAATTGTTTGCCCAACCACGCGGCAACGGAATCACCGGCTATGTCGCGGCCAGCGGGATGAGCTACATCTGCCAAGATGTGATCAACGATCCGCTGTTTATCCCAGGTGTCGCCGATTCGAAAAGCTCGCTGACCGTTCCTCTGGTTTTGCACGACCAGATTCTCGGTACGATCAACGTCGAAAGCTTTTTCGCCGATGCGTTCAGCGACAGCGACTTGCAGTTCTTGGAAATCTTTGCCCGCGATGTCGCATTTGCCCTCAATACGCTCGAACTGCTGGTCGCACAAAAGGCGAATACTGCCCAGCAGAGCTGCGACGCGATTCACAGCGCAGTTGCGTTGCCGGTTGACGAGATTTTGAACGATGCGGTCAATGTGATGGAAGGCTACATCGGTCACCAAGGCGAAATCGTCGATCGATTGCGACGAATCCTCCGAAATGCTCGTGATATCAAGCAAACGATTCAGCAAATCGGTCAACGGATGACGCCGCTAGAAGCGGTCCCCGTCGGCCTGCAATCAGCTCAGCACGCTTTGCTGTCAGGTAAGCGGATCTTAGTGGTCGATGAAGACGGCACCGTCCGCGACGACGCGCATCGACTGCTGGAGCGTTACGGCTGCATCGTCGAAACCGCTCACGA
>DNWZ01000794.1 GCA_003506095.1 Planctomycetaceae bacterium
TGGGATGTGATTCGCCAATTGAACTCGATGCGAATCATCCTCGAATGCACCGACCACCTCAGCGACCGCCAACTTTACACGTTGATCTATCGCGACATCCTGCCAAGCTGTGAGAAAAAGGTCGATCTGCCGCGGAATTACTTGCATTGGCGATGTCTGGACGACGCAGACGATGAAACTTGGTTGCGTTATTACGCCAGCCCGGTGGAGCGTCGCCGTTGGCAAGAAGAGTTCGATATGGAGCCACCGCCGAGTGAGCCGGCCCCTTACCCTCGCCAAATGCCTTCCCGCGGTTAATCTTGCCTAATCATTGACGAGACGATTCGCCATACTTGTGACGAACGATTTCGCCTTCGATCAAGTAAATTGTGTCTTCCGCCAAACTAGTGGCCAAGTCGGCGACACGTTCGATACTGCGTGACGCACTAAAGCAGTGCACCCCCGGAATGATGTGTTCACTCGATTCTTGCATCACTTCCTGCAATTGGTCGATGATGATTCGGTTCAGTGCATCGACCACATCATCGTCTTGAATCACTTCGCGAGCCTTCTGGGCATCGCTGGTGACAAATGCGTCAAGTGCCCGGCGGACCATCGAGATCGCCTCGTGGACCATCTCATTGAGTTCCTCGGGCACGGTAAATAGCGGGAAATTGTCCAGCGACACGGCCCGCTCGGCGATGCTGCAGGCCAAGTCGGCCATTTGTTCGATTTCCGAATTGATCTTTACGATCGTGATCACTTCGCGAAGATCGGTCGCAACCGGTTGGTGCAAAGCCAACAGTTTCAAACACTCCTCTTCAATTTCAACCTCGCGCACATCCACCGATCGGTCGGTCGCGATCACCCGTTTGGCAAAGTCGGGCCGGCGTTCGACCAGCGACCGAACCGCCAAGTCGATCATTTGTTCGACCACCCCGAATAAAGACAGCAGGTCTTCCCTCAGTTCGATCAACCCGCGTTGCAGGTGCTTGGACATGTCGGCCCCGATTTGGCATCAACGATGGATAAACGGCGGCGTCGTCTTGATCGATGCGATCGCTTCGTCGCCGCAATCGCTCATTCTATCGGTACAAGTTGTTTCCGCGGCAGGGGATCGCTTAGCCTTCTGCCGTGGCGATTGTCAGACAGCAAGCCAAGTCACGAGCGCCCTTCAGATCCAATTTTCCCGTCCCCAGCATCGGAATCTGGTCGACCTGGAAAAAACTGTCGTTGGACGGAATGAATAGATTCGGTAAACCGGCCTTTGACAAAGACGCCCGCATTTCATCAACGTTCTTTTCTGTCGCTAAGTGCAACACGATCAATCGTTCGCCACGCTTCTCGTCGGGAACCGCCGTGACGCAAACTCGCAATTGATCGTCTTGGTCGCCTTCACACAAACAACCAGCCAATTCCTCTTCGATCCGAATGTGAGGCACCATCTCGCCTCCGATCTTGGAAAAGCGGCTTAGACGTCCGGTAATGTGGATGAATCCCAAATCGTCGATATGCGCGATATCGCCGGTCACATACCAACCATCTTGAATTACCTTGGCCGTCAGTTCCTCCTGGCCCAAATAGCCGAGCATCACGTTGGGGCCAGTGATTAACAACATGCCATCTTCGCCCGCATTCAATTCGACCGAAAAATCGTCGGGTGAAACGATTCTGGCCGCGGTTCCCGGCACCGGTCGCCCCACCGATCCTTCTAAGCGATCGATGTGAAATTGAGTAACCGATCGAGTCGGCGGGATATTGACGCTGACCAGCGGAGCGAGCTCCGTCGTTCCATAACCTTCGACGGGCCTTATACCAAACCGCTTCTCAAACGCCTCAAACAAGTCCGCTGGCATCTTCTCCGCCCCAACCACGACAACATCCAACTTGGCGAACTGTTCGGGTTCGATCTTGCGCAAGTATCCTCGCAGGAACGTCGGTGTGCCTAAAAGCACCGTCGCACCATACTTTTCGGCCAATTTGCCGATCTGTCGTGCTTCCAGCGGATTGTAATGATAGATACCCGCAGGGCCCAGCGCCATCGCGCCCCACATCGTTACCGAATATCCGAACGAATGGAAAAACGGCAGTACGCCGACCACAACGTCTTCACGCGTTAAGCCGATCGCCCGCCGAATCGCTTCGACATTGTGGCTGATGTTGGCGTGAGTCAACATCACACCCTTGGGTTTTCCAGTTGAACCGCTGGTGAATATCAAAGTTAGAATGTCATCAGGATGAATGCGATGAAGTCCTAATACCCAGTCGAGCAAGACCGCGGGTAGCAGGACCGCTTGGATCACCGCGACAGCCTTATCAACCTTGGAGACTTTATCTTTCAGATCTTCCAACGCGATCACTTCGGCATCGAGCTCAAAGCTGACCTTTTCCAAAAACTTAGCACTCGACAGAACGGTCTTGATTTTCGCTTGTGCGATGCACTGGTTCAGCACCGCAGAGGTGACGGTGTAATTCAGGTTGGCGGTCGTCCGTCGGTCCAGCGCCATCGCCACATTGGTCACCACACCGGCAACGCTTGGCGGCAACAACACGCCGACCGGTGATGTGTCGCCACGGAACACTTCGCGGCGCAACATCCGCCGCAGCGCCAGAGCGCGAATCAACATCGTGCGGCCGTTCAATTCCGCACCGCTGGAATCGGCCGCCTTCAATCGCCCAGCGTCTTGTCGCCAAACGCGAATGATTTCGCGCGGCAAAAGCTTATAATGGGCTCGATTGTCATACGCCGCCCGGGCGCTCAGCGCCGTCAAATGGCTGCGCAAGCGATCCAGCGGTGTGTCGACGGGAAGCGGCTTGTCGATATAGAGGGTCAACTTTCGTCGCAGCGGCCATGGCCATTTACGAAAGAATCTGCCACCGGAAAAGCTGAAAATACTGCCCCACATCCCGTCCAAGTAAATCGGCACCATCGCCGCATCGGTTCCTTTGACGATCTTCGTGATTCCAGGTTTAAAGGCCTGCACATGGCCAGTGCGGCTGAGCGCGCCTTCCGGGAAAATACCGACCACTTCGCCCGCTTGAAGCGCTTCACGTGCCGTCTTGAGCGCTCGCCCGATCGACTTCGGATTAGCGAGCATCAAAATGGTATCAAAGGCGTCGGCGATCCACTGAAATGGTCCTGAACCGAAATTACCACCATCGACGACAAAGCGAACATTCCGCGGCAACATCCATAAGATCAAAATGCCATCGATCCAGGATATATGATTGCTGAGAATCACGACGCCGCCAGTGCGTGGAAAGTTCTCCAGCCCCACGACCTCATGCCGATAAAGAATCGTCAATAAGGGTCTGAAAATCATTCGCACCAATCGGCGTTTCGCGAAAACAGCCAATAACACGAGCGCAACAAGCATCGAACCAGCGACGGCCAGAATCACGTAGAGGGTGGTCATGAGGTCAAAAGGGGTTCAGATGAGAGTGTCAGAGTGGAGACGCTTGGAGCGATATAAGATTTGAGCTGCGATCATTTCGATTGAGTCAGTTGTGAGATCAGGGCGTCGAGTTCTTGGCGAACACGTGGCAGGATTTCATCATAGGTAAAAGCGCCGATCACTTCCGTCCCGCGTTTTAAGTTCACCCGATTAGGCCCGCACCACAAACCCAGGTCGGCGTCGTCTGTTTCACCTGGACCATTGACCCGACAACCCATCACCGCAATCGTCAATTGATAGGGTTCAGCATACCGTGTCAGCTCTTTGACGTTTTGCGCCAGTTCAACAAACGCTTCGTTTTCAACGCGTGAACAGCTCGGGCAACTGATAATATTCAGGCCCGATTCGTTGATTCGCACCACCGACCGTACCCGGCCAGCGGCAATGTCGTCGATAATCTGCTGGCCCGCAGCGATTTCTTCGGGTTTGCGATCGTTGGGTACGGTCAGCGAAACGCGAACCGTGTCGCCGATGCCTGCGGAAATCAGTTGCTCGAACGCGATTCGCGTTTTGATGATCCCGTCGGGCGGCAGCCCCGCTTCGGTCACTCCCAAATGCA
>DNWZ01000295.1 GCA_003506095.1 Planctomycetaceae bacterium
ATCAAACCCCTCCTCCAACGACGGCTTCGACAACTTCTCAGCCACGTTGCGGATCGCAATATCAGGAACGCGTTGCCGACCCGAACGAGCCGCATTGCGTTTTAAACAGCCCTCAACATCCGGAACGAAGTAGTAACCGATAACCGAAAAACGCTTGGCCTTTGCCGCATCGATGTATTTAGCACGATTGTCAACAGTCGGATTCGTATTGTCGACCACGAACCGCTGGCGATTGTCAACGCAAAATTCTAATAACCGATCTTCGCGAACCCGCGTTCGCAACATATCAAGATTGATACGCAAGTGAGTCCAAAGAAATCGCTCAACATAAAACGTCGATTTTCCCGCCCCCGGTAATCCGATGAACAACACCGCTTCCATATCCAAGCCTCACTCTCTGTTTGACCATCACTGAACATGGTTGTCTTCGCTACTGGAAATAACCTGCAAGCACATCAGCATGGACGCGTCGGCTTTCAAACGCGTTTTCACTACCTCAATGCCCAACGACCCCTCTCTACTCAAAAACCACTTCACCAAACAGACCGCGGTCGTCCATACTGGTGCTGGAGGGGGTCGATGACCAAATCGAACGATCGACCACTCCGCGTGGCAATAAATGATTGCGGCCAAAGTTAGCACGCCACGAAGTTCCTGTGGATGGCGAATCCACTGCCAGTGTCGCAAATGGGATCGTTACCAACACTTGCCAACGATGATTTTTTGCATCGATCCGCGATTCGGTTTGCCACTGGCCATTCCACGTCGAATCGTCTTTGCCAAACCGAGGGTCGATCGGATCCGTGACAAAACCACTTGCCGCATCGTACTTCGCGTTCGCACCGACACCGAACGCGAAACGATAGAAAACCTCGCGGCCGAGTTGAGGCTGGACATAAAAATCGATCGATTCCTGATTATTCAAAGCCTGGTCGCGGTCAAGCGGCGGAAACTCGGTTGGATGATCAGGCTCCAAATCGGAACTTCCAAGCAGGTACAAGTTCGTATCATCGCGGAACAAACGCAGCGTCGTCTTGCGTGGCAAACGAGTTAACGGAGGGACGAACATTAGCGAATGCTCTGCGGCTTGTTCCCACCGTGGACTATCCAGAGTGACAGGCCCGTTGATTCGCGAAACCATTAATCGCTTGGTACCGATCGTCGGTGCGTTTCGAACCGCATCGGTGTCCCAGTTCAAGCAAGTGTTCGCATAGGGTTCTTGATACCCGTCATAGGCAAGCCGGAGGTGTTTCGCGTCATGTCCGGCAAACGGAAACAGAACATGCGACCAGTTGGAACTCGGGCGACCATTGCCACGTTCATCATACAACGCGGCAATGAATGCGTCGCGAGCATCAATCGCGTCGAGCAAGCGTTCGAGCGAAGAGTCATCGGGCAGCACCTGATACGCTTGATACAAATGAACAACTCGAGCCAAATGCCGAACATACTCAAACTCGGTACGCACCAGGGCCAAACGCGTCTTCACCTTTTCGGTACTCGCAAGTTTTTCAGCCTGAGTCAAATCGGAATCGAGAGCGGCGAGCATATTCGGAGTGTATAGAAACGCGATCAACTGAAATGGGTCCTGAACCGTCTTGCGTGGCCGACCTTCTCCCTGCACCGATTGGTATGTCCAGACATCGCAACGCGTACCGATATGGTTGGAGTACAAAGCGATCGCATGATAAAGCTGGTCATAAAAAGATCGCATGTAAAATACGGTACTCGGATCGATAAACGCAGCCTCGTAAAACTCTTTTAACAATTCTCTAGCCGAGTTCTGGTCGGGGTCGTCGAACATACGTCCCATCACATAAAAAACCGGCCCTTCGAGCCCGAACAACTGACCGGGACCATCGCGATAGAGCGATTGAATGCGATTTGCCGCCAGTCGTTTAACTTGATCTTCAACAAAGCCAGGAGTTCGCATCGGCGTATAACGCGTTCCGAGGTTCGGACACCAATTATATACATAACCGGTGAAGCCACGAGGAACATCGATCCCACGCCAAGGCGCGATATCCTCTTCATTCGTACCGGTCAACATTATGCATGTGTTTGCTGGAAAAGCGTCAAACGCTTTCGGTGGCTGAGCAGTAAGAATATAAGACATCATGGTCACGTCCCGGCCAGAATGCGACTTGCTCAGACGCTGGGCCACCAGGCGATTAAACAACCAAATCTTCTCACTCCAATCGTCACCGGTATCAAAAAGATCCTTGCATGCATCGCACTGGCATTGTTGAAATCCGTCGGGTTGGCCGAGGTCCACGGAGGCGTAACCACGATCAAGCCACGAAGCCAGATCGCGATAGATCAATTCCTGCACGTCGGCGTTGGAAAGACAGTATTGAGCCTTCCCCACCACGGGCTCTTTGCGCGAGCCACTTATCATTGCAAAGTATTCCGGATGCGTTTCCCAGTACTTTTCCACCGGAACGGCGCGTTCCCAGGTATGGCCGCCGAAAACTTCGTCGACACGTGGGAAACGATTATGTGCTAAGTCATAAAATCCGCCGCCCGACGGATGAGACGTATTCAGACGAAGCAACGGTGTTTTCTGTACATTCAAAGTATCAGGAATGACAACCTTCTTTCGCGGCAAGAACTCGATCGCCGGAGAGGCCAGCAGGTCGACCTTCGCGGCAGCGCTGACTGGGCTGTAAGGAGCGATATCAGGATATAAGAAACGGACACCCAAGTATTCACGAACAAAATCCGCGACGGCCTTCGCTGTACCGACACGGTCCCAATTGGGACGGCGGCGGTCTTCCGTCGCGCCCCGCGCCGGGTGATCGTGACCAGCGATCAAGATGTCGTCACCGATGACACGATGAATGTAACTCCAGTCTTGTAACTGCGTCACGTCAACACCATTTTTTCTGGCGAACTGTGTATCGCCCAAGAAGATTGTCGGCTTGGTTTTGATACGCTCACTTTCGGCAATCACCGCTACTTCTGCGCCGTTGGCCAGAAACGCAATCTGCATCAGTCGTGCGGTTTGATTCAGCGATTCTGCCATCCCAGAATTGACGAACGTATCAGGAATTGCGATCTGATATTCTGAAACACGATTGTCCAGCAGCACCAACTCAGTCGCTTTGGCTTGCGCTGCAGCGATAAATGGAGTCAAAAAGCAAATGCAAAATAACCGATCGAGCAGCTTCATCGTTGTAGTCCTGGCTCAAGCGAATCGTGGACCGCGGGGGCTGTCAAAACACATTCGAAAAGGTTTATGAACACCTCCGCAAAGACTGGCATGATACACCAACCCCAAAACCAATGCTTGCTAGACCGGCCGCATTTGCGTTTTCTGGCGTTAACCGAAGATGTGGCCAGCGAAACGTTTGCGTCGACAACGGTGTCCGCCAGCAGCGTCGCTTAGAAGTGGGAAATGAGAACGCGATTCCTGACACAGCCTTACGCAGACACTGTGTGACCCCGAGACGGTTCTGGACATGCAATTGCTACTCTAACCCGTGATACTGTTCTTCTCGTGGAAGTGCATTCACCTTCCATGTTGCGGGATAGAATCGAACAATCCGTTTCGGTCGATATCCTTCTAGCAGCATGTCACACTTGACTTGAATCTGAACCCCGCTGCTACCGGGCCGAGTTGCCACTTTCTTAATGTCGAGGATATTGCCTCCTTTGCGATCGTTCACTGGGTCGTAGGTCATTAAGCTTTCTCGAGCTACCGCGATCGTACCCTTAGGGTCCGTCGGACGATCTTCCTGCTTGGATAAAGGCCAACCGAAAGGTTCTGGATGTGTGTGGGTCAATTCATCAAACAGTTCCGGATCGACGCCAGAAAAGAAAGTGATCGTAACGATTTGCTCGTCGTCATCAACCGCGTCGACCCACCCTGCAAGACCACGCTCGCGAATATGATTACGATGTCGCTCCAGTTGATGGGAAGTGGCCAATTCTCGACTCGCTTCATCAACCCAAATATTCACGATTCGTCCAGGCCCATAAAGCGTCGCCCAGGTAATGTTCAATAGCACCAATTGGCCGGCGGCCAATGAATCCAAGTTGCCAAAAGCGTTGCCTAACATCACTTGAGTGCCAGTCAACAAATCAAATGATTTCGGTGTTCCCACTGCGGTCCCGTCTTTGAACAACGTCGCAGTCAATCGACGTGCAGGCAGGTCAACCGAATCGATCTTCCACATCTGGCCCAGACGCCTGTTGTGCGTGAAGTCATCCTCCAAAAGGAAACAACGCCGGAAATCAACGTCTGGCGTTTTGCGATTATTGTGAGGCCCCAGCCATGTCGTTTCATCATCGTGGGCCTTTAAGTAAAACAATCCATGAAGATGCGTTCCCAGCGGAATATCCTGCAGCGCAGCCGGCGCGCCATGGAAGTAGATCGATCCATACGGAAGCATGAAAGCATTCACCGGCAGGTCCCAAACGCCGCGATCTTGCGAGTCGTCACGATCCACGCGTAACAAGAATTGCCGTTCCAAATGATCCACACGAATCAGTTCGCCCGAAATGGCGTGCGCAGAGCCCTCTGGGGGAAACTCACCGTCAACCAAAGAATACCATGGAAGGGTTTTATCTTTGTTTGCATCGGTTCGGAACGTCGAGGCATCTTCGGCATGCAGCCAACGTGAGCCATAAAACACCAGCAACAGCATCATGAAAACGGTTAACGACCTAAACTTGGGTTCGATCATAGCTGACTCTCGAATCGAATCATTAACGGACAAGAACACGTTAACGCGGTAGACCTATGCAATTAATTCGGAAATCGGCCGAATACTATCTTGGAAATTTTTTACCGGCACATCGACTCGCTGCAACATCGTCAATAGCAGGTTGCTCAGTCGAGCATCACTGTCGACCGGTCGCGAGCAAATGCGGTAGTGTTCATTGGCATCAGAAACATTGTATTGGCCGATCTTGGGGAGGTTAAAATCGACGTGCTCACCATGCTTGTACCCTAATGCACGGCCTCCCGCTAAGAGCGTGGGTAGGTTCGCATTGCCGTGACTATGGCCATACGCCATCCCACTGCCCCAGAGAACTTGTGTGGTATCCAGCAGAGACTGGCCGTCTTGGTCTGTGTGAGTCTTAAGCTCGTCTAAAAGATAACTGAACTCTTCGACCAAGAAGGTATCTGTTTGAGTCAGACGCCGCAGTTGCTCCGGGTCGCCATTGTGGTGCGATAGTCCGTGGCGAGTCTGGGAAATACCGATATCAGGGATCGCGCCGCCACTGGACTCACTGCCGATCATGCAGGTGATCACGCGAGTCGAATCGGTACGCAGGGCCATCACCATCAGGTCAACAAATAGGCGTTGATAACTCCGAACCACGCTCAGATCGAGTTTTCTGCTCAAGTGAGCCGCTTCAGAATCGTCGAGTTTCGGCTTGGGAACGTTCAGCCAGGAATCGGCTCGCTGAGTCCGCACTTCGACTTGACGAACGGCCGTGAGATATTCGTCCAGCTTGTTTCGATCGGCGCTGCCGATCTTTTCGGTCACCTTCCCCGCATCCTCAGCAACCAGATCGAGAATACTGCCGCGTCTGGTCAGTCGTCGCCGAATCGCCTCTTTGCTTTCCCTTTCAACGCCGAATAACAAGTTGAAGATACTTTGCGTATTACGTTCTGCCGGAATTTGTATTCCGTCACGCGACCAGGCTAACGAGTGACCTTCGATAGCAAGTTCAAGCGAAGGAAAACGCGTCGATTGCCCCTGAACTTCAGCCATCAACTGGTCGACGGAAACCGTGTTGCGAAAAGCCCCACCATCACCGGGAACATCCGCTCCGGTCAACCATACTTTGTCACAATTATGATGTTTCCCTAAAACCATCGGGTGATGCAATCCACTGATCGGAGTCACATCGGCACGATGGCGTTGGAGCGATTCAAGCGGTTTGCTGAAAACAAAATCGGCGCCTGCCTTTTCGATCTGCCAAGAAAGCGTATTGACTCCATTGGGAATGTATAAAAACACGCTTCGCTTAGGCTTTGACGGTGCGTTTGATTCGGCCATGCAGTCAAGCATCGGCAAGGCAATCGAAACGCCCATGCCGCGCAGTACTTGGCGGCGATTCAATCGCCATCGCTTGAAGTGTATATGGGCCATGGTTGACGATCTCCAAAACAGTGTTGCGGCGAAGCTAACAGTTAGCGTTTCAAAAACAGATCCGACAGAATAAACGATTCGAGAATATCTCTGAGGCGATAATCTTTCGCACGACTCGCCTCCGCGATCGCCGCAAGATCATTGCGATCGTCAAACGACAGGGTTCTGCGCATCCCATAAGTCGCAAGTTTATCGATGAACGCAATGTTAAACGTATCCAAGTCTTGCAACAGCAGTTGTTTGAACTCTTTGGGTGTTTGGTAAACGCGACCGTCGGGAAGTTTACCTGAAGCATTGACGGTCGGATTCGCCCCGGTCCCTTCGACAACTTCTTCTGTCCGCCAGCGTCCGATTGCATCATAATTCTCAAAAGCGAGCCCCAGCGGATCGATCTTACTGTGGCATGACGCACAGCGCGCGTCATGAATATGCGCCTCGAGCTTCATTCGTAGAGTCGCCTTGGGCTGATCCACTGGATTGGGCTCGATCGGATCGACGTTTGCTGGCGGCGGAGGCGGTGTTTTACCAAAAATCGATTCGGACAACCAAACACCACGATGTACCGGACGATGACGTGTTCCGTCAGAAGTGAGCGACAAAATCGCTGCTTGGGTCAACAAACCGCCGCGTTGACTCTCGACCGGCAAGGAAACCCGCTGAAACTGATCCCGAGAAACACCCTCGTCGGATAGCCCATAGAATCGCGCCAAGCGACCGTTCATCATTGACCAATCTGAATCCAAGAACTCTCGCAGTGTCAAATTCTTCTGCAAAACTTCGCTGAAGAACGCCTTCGGCTCACCGACCATGCTGCTTTCAAGATTCGCGTCGTAGTCGGGATAAAGTTTTTTGTCCGGCGGGAATTGACCAATCTTCTGTAAGTGCAACCACTGGGTTGAAAATGATTCGCTGAAGCGTGCAGACCGAGGGTCGGCCAGCATTCGCGAGAACTGTTTTGCGCGTTCGACTCGGTCACGCAATTTACCCTGACTTGCCATTGCGAAAAGCTCGTCATCCGGCATCGTACTCCATAAGAGATACGACAAACGTGAAGCGATTTCCCAATCATTCAAGACCTGCCGATCTCCGTTTTCATCCCCTTCGGCAATGAACAGAAAACTTTTCGAACAAAGGATTGCCAACATTCCGGCTTTGACCGCATCAATGTATTTTTCGCCAGCCTCAAGCTCCGCTTTGACAATCCCTACATACGCATTGAGCTCATCATCGGTAACTGGCCGACGAAACGCTCGGTGAGCTAAACGCCCGAGACCCTGCCGTGCGAGTTGGAGTTCACCATCAGGATTGCTAGCGATAACGGGCATGTACTCGTCGCGGCGTTGCTGCTCTTCAGGCGTGATGATCGGTCCACGAAACGAAACCGTATCGAGAATAAGAAATGGATACCGCGGACGACCTTGTTCATCGGTCAGCTTCATTTGCCAGGGTATGCGACCGTCTTTGATGCTGATAAACGGCTTGCGCCCGTGCCGCCCCGAGCGTGGATTATTAGATGGTCCTGGAATTTCATTGATTACAAAAATATTGGGACGGCCTTTGGGCAGATGAGCATGGAAGGTGACCGTTATCGGTGCATCTTCGGGAGCGATCACATCTTGTTGATGGAGCACACGATCGAGCTTGGTTTCATAAACATAAAGACGCGGGGCGGGGCCTTTATCCGGTTTCAATCCGCTCAGCGTGTAGCTGATCTCATAAATACCGGCTTCGGGTAAAGGCTCCGATCCGGAATAGCGATAAATATCGCCTGCCCACATCTCGAAACGTACTTTGTCTAACAAGCCAAGGTCACGCAGTCGCTCACGATGCGCCTCGTCGACTTGGTTTTCGGTTATTGCTCGCTTGGTGAATTCCAAAAAATCCGGTTTCTTTGCGGGATAAGCTTCTGCCAATACGGTTTCGGCTGCGGCAAGATACTTTTCGATGTTCGACGGCGAGAGGGTCATCACCGAACCGATCCGCTCGAAGCCTCTCCACTGTGCATCTTCTAGAAATCCGCCCGGATCGGTGGCATCAAAATGGACACCGATCAAGTCACGCATGGTGTTAACATACTCATCGCGTGTAAGACGGTTATAAGATACCCGTCCGCGTGCTGCCAATCGCTCCGACTCACCTAGTTTGATACGTTCGGCTAACCACTCGATCACCGCAGCGATATCCTGAGCGCTAGGCGGATTGGGGTGTTCCTTTGGGGGCATTTCGCCTGAACTCATCCGTTCCATCACTTCCAACCACTGCGGCGTATCCTGAAAACCGATGTTTGTTGAAAGATTGTCGATCCGAAAATCACTTTGTGTGGAATCGACACCGTGGCAAATGATGCAATGAGTGTCAAAAAAAGAACGAATGCTGGGTGCAAACACCGCTTCGGCAGAATCATGCAACGCGTCAGGCGATTGGGAAATTTCAGCATCGCCTGCATAAACCCCAGCCAATTGGCCACAGTTGAATAGCAGGCCGATAGTGACGAGGCAGCCAGCGATATTTTGGTGGGCCGTATTCATAACGCAAACGTAATGAAGAGAACGGAATTGAGGAGAGCAAAGGGGCAGTGGGGCGCGAAAATGGCCACATTAATGCGCAGCCGGATACCGCAAAGCCAACGTAAGCGGCTAGTATCGACCCACTGAATCTATCGTAGCAGAACAACCTTCAACCTGTGCAACTTCGAAAACATTTCCGCGTGTTTTTCGCCCGAGCGGCAGACATTCCATCTGCTTGTTTCAATGGACAAGGGCAGAGCGCAGAGCGATTTCACTGGGGTTAATGAAAATCTTCGCCATTCTTCGATCTCGCAGGTTGTTTCGGTTCGACGCAATCGCTTTTGCGCTTTGCCGCAACCTTACTTTGCCAAATTTTCGGGCTACAAGTCGTAGGACAATCACACGCAACTTTGGATTCTATGCAATACCAATCTGCAAAGAACTCGACGGTCGCATGCTCCATGCCAGCGGCGTACCAAGACGAACGCCGATGGCGACTGAATTGAGCTTGTTATTGGATTGTACTTTTAACGACAAAACGGGTGTGCTGCGAGTGCTTTGCCACAATGCGGGTTGGCTGACTAATTGGCCACGGTATATCGATGCTCGGGGTGGCGGATCACGGTTACAGGACAACCGCAGGTCATCACAACACGCTCGGTAACACTGCCCAGCAGCATACTGGCAAGTTTCGAATGCCCGTGTGACCCGATGACGAGCAGGTCGATCTCGCGCACTTCGACATAGTGATTGATCTCCTTGACAGGATGCCCTGAGCGAATGTCACGGTGAACAGTCAGTTCGTCCCACCACTGATTACCGACCGCTTTGATCTGTTCGTCAGCTCCCGAATGCAGCGAATCATACAACTGCGCATAAAGGTCTGGTTTTTCATTCACGTCAACATCACCACTGGTTTCCGCCTCAGCCACAGCCGTTTCTAACTGCTTCAGATAAACTCGCGATTCTTCACCACGGCGAGTGAAATCGGGGTGACGGGCGAGCTGTCCGGAGTGTTCGACGATGTGCAAAAGGTGCAAGTCCGCACCGAACGTTTTCGCGAGTGCTGCCGCGTAATGGACCGCGTGATCAGCCGCTTCGCTGAAATCGGTTGGGACACAGATGCGATTGATTTTCAAACCCACGATGCAAGGCTCCGAGAAAAGTTGTGAGATTTTTCATGAACAAAAAGGCCCAAAAACCGATCGGTTTTTGGGCCAGAATGTGTTTGCGACTTCAAATCGCAAGTCCGGTCAATAGCGATCGACTTATGCGTACTCGCGATCCTTGATCAAGCCTGGCATTGGGATGGGATATTTGCCCTCGGCATCGGCGAGCAGCGGACTAGGCGAATCCATCGTCAACTTGTCGATACCCGGTGCGAACTCATGCTTATGATTCATCATCTGCTTGAGCGTGACCTTTTGGCCGGTGTGGCTGGCCATACGGCCCATCGATGTCACGATGCTAGCCATCGCCCCGCGTTCGACCTCGTTGTATGGAGTATCTTGACGAATCGCGGCGATCAAATCATCCCATTCCAATTGATAGGGGTTCGGCTCTGGTTGTGGAAACTCCCACACCAAATTCGCCTTATCCGTGTTGTGCCCCTTGTAGATGCGTGGTTTGGCTGGTGTGTGCGAAGCGGTCGAGACCACAGCGATTCCCTTGCTGCCATGAGCGAAGGTAGCGAACTCGGTCTTGCAACCGGGCATGGTGCGTCCATTGACGAACAACTTTGTACCGTCTTCGAACGTGTATTCCATCGCATAGTTGTCGAAGTTCTGGTCGACATTGGAGCCACGATAATGCCGGCCGCCGCTGGCGATCACCTCAACAGGCCATGCGTCCTTCATCCAACAAGCTTCGTCGATGTTGTGGATTAAGAAATCGCTGACCGCACCGCCGCTGAGCCATAAGAAAGCATGAAAATTAGCGATCTGGTACATCAATTCATTTTCACCCGTTGGAGCAGGTCCGCACGCGGCAGAGCCGGTCGGTCCGGCCATCCGGTAGGCACGCAACATATTGACGTCGCCGATTTCGCCGGCCTGGATTCTTTCGAACAATTCTTGGCGGCCTTTGCAATGGCGACACATGAGGCCGACGCCGACCTTCAGATTCTTTGCCAATGCCGCTTTGTTCAGTTCCAACAAACGATTGGTGGTGGGACCGTCAACCGTCAACGGCTTCTCCATGAAGACGTTCAACCCCTTTTCGATCGCATAGCTGTAATGCACCCAACGGAATGCCGGCGGTGTAGCAAGGATGACGACGTCGCCGGGGCGGAGGCAATCCATCGCTTGCTTATAAGCGTCGAATCCGACAAACCGACGTTCTTGCGGGACGTCCACTTTGTCTTTGAACTGCTCCAAACCGGCCAGCGTGTCCGCCTTGTTGTTGACATTCTTTTCAAAGACGTCGGCCATTGCGACTAACTTGATCGCTTCGCCGGGGACCGACAGTGCGTTGACCGCTGCTCCGGTGCCGCGGCCGCCACAACCGACCAAAGCGACGCGAATCGTGTTGTCTTCAGCAGCGTGAACGGTCGGCGCGGCGATCGCGCCAACAGCGGCCGTGGTGGCGGCGATCGTGCCGGTTTGTTTCAGGAAATCACGGCGACTAGGTGATGACGATGGGCTGTTTTCGGCAGGAATTGTCATGATCGGAGACCTTGTGAATTGCGAGGGTGAGAAGGGATGGGAAGGAGTTTTTCTGGGAAGGGCGGGTTAAAGAACGAAGCGGGCCAAAGCGATTGAACCAGGTTCATTCGTCAATCTGCAGCGGATCGGTTTTGCTCCACTTCACCGCTTTTTCTTCGTCNNGGCGAACGATCCGAAACCCGACGCTCAATGCATCGGTATGATACCAAATGCTTTGCGGAATTTGTGGATCTTGTTCTTTCCAAGATGGGTCCGAAGCGATGCGTGCGGCGCTGCGCAATTGTTCCGCATCGTTGTCCCACCCGCCGCCACGAACGACACGGGGGTAAAGCGTTTTGGGAATCATCAGCGGGTTGGCGACTTCGCCCTCGCCTCGTTTGGAATAAGTATCCGGATGATGTTGATCCAGTACCCATTCCGATACGTTGCCATGCATATCATACAAACCCCAAGGGTTCGGTTCCTTGGTGCCGACTTCGTCATATTGATCATCGCTGTTGTCGATAAAGACTGCGTACTTATCAAGTTCGTCGGTGCTGTCACCGAACGAGTAAGCGGTTTGGGTTCCGGCGCGACAGGCGTATTCCCATTCGGCTTCGGTTGGTAATCGATAGTAGAATCCGGTCTTGGCTGACAACCATTCACAATACTTTCGCGCCGCGTGTTGGGTCATACAAATCGCGGGATAACGACCACGGCCAAAACCGAAACTCATATCGGTATAGGGTTCGGTCGGTCGAGTCATCCCGTCGACAATCACGTCGACGGGCGACGGTTTGATGCCTGCAAGGTCTCGGCGAATCACATCGATGCTTTCGTTCCAGATATCGTATTGATCCCATGTGAGTTCAAACTTGCCCATCCAAAACGGATCGATCTTCACTTCGTGCTGGGGGCCTTCGTCGTCACCGCGTCCTTCTTCGCCGACAGGACTGCCCATGACAAAGGTACCGCCGACAATCGGCACCATCTCGATGGATGTGTCGGTGTGCATGATCGGTTGCACGTAAGGCTTCATCTCCGACTCGCTCGATGCGATCGCATCGGCAGGCGGAGGCGTCGGAGCGGGCAAACGCTTGCCGTCGACAACGAGAGGGTTGGCTACCACATTGACCGCTTCGCCGGGTGAATCACCGAGCGAAGGGAGGGTGGTGAAGGCGACTGCAACGACAACAAGCGTGACCATTGCGGCGGGTGTGGAAGCGGCCAATAGCGACCGATTACGGGTAAGCATCTTTGCGTTTGATTCAACGGAGGCAGGAACTCAGGTGGGAAAGAGTACGCTTCAGTTTACTCGATCGCGAACCCGAACGCAGCCAATAATCTCGATCGATCTGAAGCGTCGTTCCGTCCACGGAAGGCAGAGTTTGCGGGCTGGGCAAGCTGTGACAGGACAAGGCGATTTCTTGATATTTCTTAGCCGCCTCTGCCGATCTTCTCCTTGGCGACTCGTCTGGATTGGACACGGTTGCCACCATCGCGATTCCCCGTTACGGGTTTTTTTCGCGATTCAATGAATGAATTGGCCAGGGACCGGGCCTTTGTAACCCAAGTCCCCTTCTTGCGAGGCCAATGCCATGCCAGTCGATACCATTCACGCCACCCTTGGCATCGTCTTCACTTTCATCTGGCTGGTCGTTGGTCAAATTCTGGTCGGAAGCCGATAACCCGGCGACCTGGCTTGACGCGTGGAAACCAGGAGGCAAAGGGAATGCAAAAAAGCATTCCCCGCTTTCGTCGATTCTGCCGTGGCTTTCCTCGATTCGGCGAGCGCCTCACCCTCCCGTGGAATCGCTTGGCCCATCCGCACTGGTGGGAACCGCATAGCCAGGCCGAGCACCGCTGAGAATCGTCACGCCAGCGGTAAGAAGAATCGCTGAAATTGTTAACAGCAATCCACACGCCACCTTACTTCCGTAACGGTTCTTCACTGCAGAAATGGTGCGCAGGTCATAAAGAGCGGGCGAGCACACAATCGCATTCCACGCGACCAAACTTGCCATCAAGATTGCAAGACCGCCGACAAACCACTCGCTGTTCAACTCGATCAACCCTCGTTCCGAGTTCGACGATGCAACGCTCGAAGCTGCCCGCGCGCCGCTTCTAGATCGGGGCAGATCGCCAGCGCTCGCTCGAGCGCCTCAATCGCTTCGGCGTAATCACCGGCCGCGATCCGGCATCTCGCCAATCCCATCCAAGCCGGATAGTGATACTCGCAATGCCAGATGCAACTGCAATAAGCTGCCTCGGCCGATTCGATATCGTCCAATCCATGCCAGCAGACGGCCAATTGGTGATGCACTTCTGCATATCGCGGTGCTTGATCGATCAGGATCAGCGTCGGCGGGAGTGCGGCGGCATGCTCACCACCGTCGTTCAAATGCATGACTTGCAGCAACCGTTGGTGGTGTAGCGGTGCGGCATCGCGAATCAGCAACCCTCGGAAAGAATCGTCTGCGGCCATCCGCACGCCTCGATCGGGATCCGAAAGCGCACGCCCCAGCGGTTCAATCGCGCTGTGGTCGCCCAACATGCCCAACGCCATCGCGGCGCCACGACGCATTTCGATCCCACCCCGGCTAAGGATCGTCAAAAGCGTCTCGGGCCAGTAAAATCGATCGACGGATGCAGCGTACCTGGGGGCATTCTTGTCGTTCAGGTATCGACGATAAGCTGCGACCAATCGAGTGCTATGATCTTGGGGAGTCGTCACAATTCACTGCTTCCGTTAATGACTTAGAACGTTCGATCTGACCACCGTGCCAGTTCGGGAAGCATCCTATGCCGACCAATCTCAGGGGCAAGGTTTGAGATTCAAGAAAAAATCATTTGACTTCCGCCCGAGTGTAGTCACGCTCATCGTGACCGGCAAGCAATCCGATTTCCCCTCCGGAGCGGTTTTTTGATAACTCTTCATCGCCGTCGCCGACTTTTCTTGGCTGCGATCCTCTTGGCCGCTCCGATCGCACTGGGAATGTTCGATCTCGCCACCGCACAACCGCCACGCCGCCAGATGCTTGCCGGTCAACAAACGCCGTCGAACAACAACGTCGTGGCGTTATCGCTGGTTACGAAACTGACCGCGCCCTTCCAGGCCGCTGTCAACGGCAAGCCTCTTCGAGAATTGCTTCACCAGATCGCCGATGCTGCCGACTTTAACCTTTGGATCGATAGAAACATCGATCCAGACCAGCTTGTATCGCTTCCCAATGACCAGAGAACCGTCTTTACATCGCTAGCTGATGCCTCGCGGGCCGGCGGAGCCGACGTTGTTGCAGTAGGAAACGTCGTGCTAGTCGGCCAGCGACAGCGGATCGAACAATTGACGGGTGCAATTTTGGCTTTGCCTTTGAAAAGCCCATCGCCAACGTCGGCGGCAACAAAAATAGCGGCTGGACAGACGGAATTTCTTTGGCCCGAGGCGACGACACCCACCGAGGCGCTGAGGATCGTAGCCGGACAGGAGACAGTGGAGTTGCCACATGACCACTGGCCAGAGGCCGCCTGGCGTGACATTTCGCCGCAGGTCGCAACCCTTTTGGTCACCTCCCAATTTGACCTAATGCCGCTGGCCGACGAGGCGGTCGCTGGTAACGCCGTGCCGCAAAAGACGCTCGGACAAACCCGTACCGATCGACCGTCGCTCGCATTGCCCAATCAGCAAGGCGCGCCCAAGTTGACGGCAATGAAATTGGCGCCTCTGGCCGCGCCAGCGGTACTAACGCTCCGCTATCCCGCTGGTGACCACGCCCAGGCGATCCGAAAGGCTGCAGCGACCGCTGACCCCAGAGCCACTTTGTCGCAACCCCGTGAAGGGAACAACTCAGCGGGCTTGGTCGAGTTAGCCGGATCGCCTGCTGCGCACGTTGCCGCAATTATAGCGATGCTCTCTCACGCCAAACCGCGCATCCAAGCGGGCGTCGACATCGACAACGTGCGATTCACGCTCAGCCTTCGAGGAGCCCCGGCGCAAGACGTCCTTGCTCAACTCGCTGCCGCAGCGGGCCGAAAGTTGCGTGTTTCAGATGAAGCGGGAACGATGATGCAGCGGACAATCACTTTGAATGTTCAAGACCAATCCCTGCGGCAACTCGTCAAAACGGTCACCGACCAAATCGGCGCCAGTGCCCAGTGGTCTGACGATACAGTGACGATTACGCCGTCGCCCTAATCTGCCCCACGAATCACCTGCCGCAACTGTTCGATATCAAGGAAGCTGACGACCAATGCCTATTTCCTTTTGTTCAAAATCTTTTCCTTTGTTGGCTCTTACGATCCTATATGCATTCATACTCAGCGGTCTGACACGCGGTGATGAAGGTGACCAAAGCAACACACCCAACGTTATTAAACGTCCAAACTTTTTGATCATCTTGGCCGACGATCTTGGGTTTTCGGACTTAGGTTGCTATGGAAGCGAAATCGAAACCCCACATCTCGATTCCCTGGCCGCTGGCGGGCTTCGTTTCACTCAGGCTTACAGCACCGCGCGATGTTGGCCCAGTCGTGCCGCGTTGATGACAGGTTTTTATGCTCAACAAGTGCGACGCGATGCGCTGCCGAAAATGGGGGGCGGTGGACAAGCGAAACGTCCCGCTTGGGCAAAGCTATTGCCCGAACATTTGCGACCGCTGGGATACCGCAGTTATCACAGTGGCAAATGGCACATCGACGGCAACGTGCTGGCCAGTGGTTTTGACCGATCTTTGGATGTTCGTAATCAAGGGAATTTTTTCACCGGCAGTGGCAATCGCATCGACGACCAACCGCTGCAGCCCGTTGCCGAAGAAGGATACTATTCGACAATCGCAACCGCTGATCATGCGATAGAGTGTTTGCAAGATCATGCGGAAAATCATTCCGAAAAACCTTTCTTTCAATACTTAGCCTTTATCGCTCCGCACTTTCCATTGCATGCGTTGCCTGAAGACATCCGGCGGTATCAAGATCGATACACCGATGGTTGGGATATTTTGAGAAAGCAACGACACCAACGACAGCAAGAAATTGGTTTGTTGCAAGCACAATTGTCGCCGCTTGAACATGAAGTCGGGCCACCCTATCACTTCCCAGAAGCACTCAAGAAACTCGGCCCCGGCGAAATCAACCGACCGTTACCATGGACCGAACTAACGCCTCTGCAACAGCGCTTTCAAGCGACCAAAATGGCGATTCATGCGGCGATGGTCGATCGAATGGACCGCGAGATTGGGCGAGTGCTCGAACAATTAAAGGCGATGGATGCTTTCGACAACACCCTCATTTTGTTCGCCTCTGACAATGGTGCGTCGGCGGAAATCATGGTTCGTAACGGCGGTCATGACCCCGAGGCACCGCCTGGATCGGCGGCGTCGTATTTGTGTCTGGGTCCCGGTTTTTCCAGCGTTGCCAACACGCCGATGAAACGTCACAAGACGTGGGTGCATGAAGGCGGAATCAGTTCGCCGTTGATCGTTCACTGGCCCAATGGGCTTGCTTCCCGAGGCGAAAATCGTACGACGCCTGTCCATTTCGTCGACGTCGCACCTACGGTCATGGAACTTGCTGGCGGCAAACTCGTTGTCGAATCGAAGGATCCCAATGCACCGACACCGCCGGGTACCAGTTTGGTTGCGGAACTGAAGAAATCTGGATCGCTCCCCACGCGTCCGCTGTGGTGGTTGCACGAAGGGAACCGTGCGATTCGTCTGGGCGACTGGAAGCTTGTGGCCGCAAAAGATCAGCCTTGGGAGTTGTATGATCTTTCAGTCGACCGCACTGAACTGAATAACCTAGCCGGGAAGCGGCCAGATAAGGTTTTGGAGCTTTCGGCGCTCTGGCAATCGACCACCGATTCGATGGTCGAGGCGTTGCGTCAAGAAAAATAGCGTTTCGACTGGACACCACCGCAAATCTTCTAATCAACACGATCGACTAAGAAAGTTCCGTTGTCAGCGACGTCAAACATGGGACGACAATAACGACCTGCACCGTTTCTGCCACCGGGACGGAAGACAATTCCCATCGAAATGTTCCATGACTCATTGGCAAATCCGCCCGCTCGGTTGGATTCATTCGGAATCAGATAGGTAACGCCGCCTTGAACCGCAAAGCGGTTTCGGAAACTGGAAGTCAACAACCCACCTAACAAGCCATCGCCTTGGTCGGTACCACCGGCGAGNNATCGATGCTGGTTGGTCGGTTCGAATGTCGCGGTGCCTGTAACGATTGCGTTGTTAGCACCAATCAGAGTGGTCGTTGAAGTTGAATCGTCGCTGCTGCCCATAAACTGGTAACCGAACTCGCGACCACAATTATCATTCCAACTGATCTCACCTCGCATTTGCACCAGGTTATTGCGATACCACCAATCATCATACATATAGTCAACTACAAAGCCGTATTGCAGACCGAAATCGACGCGGCGAAACAGGCCGCCGGTGACGAATACTTGATTGCGCGAATCATCTGTAAACTCGGCTCCCGAAAGGCTCGATTGTGTGGCACGGACACCGAACTGGGATGACAAATCGAGGCCCAAAAAGCGGTTCAACGATCGTCCTTCATTGAATCCTTGATAGAACCCGAAACTGCCCGAACCGCCGCGCAGTGGTGCGCCATCAGACGCATGATTTGCTGGGCCGGTAAAACTGTTCACTCCTGCGAAAAAGTCGAACCGACGCCAATCGATTCGCAGAATCGGCAAATGGATGGCGACGCAATCGTTGCACGCTCCTGCGTCGCAACCGACGCCGCCACAGCCCGGCTCGAACCCACAACTCGCTTCGAATGGCATCGAAGGCTCGAACCCACAACCAGCCTCGATGCCGCATGTCGGTTCAACGCCGCAAACGACCTCACCGTGAACCATGTGACCAGCTTGCGCGACTTCGGATGATGGGATGTGCGAAGGCGGCATCTCGTCGATCACTTCACCATGCGCGGCGCGGCGTATCAACGATGCTGGACGAGCCTGGGTGGGTTGCGGTTGAACTCGCGTCTGCTGGGCTTTACGCGGTGCAGGTGCGAGGTCGGCCTGTTCAAGCTGGACCGGTTTTTGTCCGGCAGACTTTGGCGTTTTGGCCGCGACAGGTCGTGCCCCGGGGATCAGAACCTGCTGACCAGCATGCTGTTGGCCGCTGCGTAACTTGTTGGTCGGGGTTTGAGCGGAGGTTGGCGAAGTTGCAATTGCGGTAGCAAGTGCGAATACAACCATCGCCTTACCGCAACCATCGGTCGCTAAAGCTACACAGAGACGCATATGGAACGAAAAGCGGCTGAACATGACTCGATTTTCCCAACGGAGTCGATTGCCTGTTCTCACAAGTCCACGGCGGAGCTGGCGAGACAAGAAGTCACGAAAGGGAGTATCGGCCCGCTACAACCGGCATCATTAGCAAAGTTTGCGTGATCGTTAAACCCTGCCAAGGCGGCACTACGAATGGACTATTCTTGGATCCGGTAGAGCGCTGCACCGGTGCGGATAAACAGCGAATTTACTGCCGCAGCGGGCGATGCGAGCGTCGCTTCTTCGAGGTCGTTGCGGGCCAGCTCTTGAAACTCGCGGCCCGATCGGATCACGGTCGTCATCCCTTCCTCGCTACAAAAGTACAGTTTATCGCCGACCAGAATTGGGGAGGCCGAGTAGTTGCCACCCAAGCGGTTTCGCCAGACGTTTTCGCCGGTTTTGGCGTCGATGCAAAGAGCGATCCCGTCGTCGCTGACCAGATAAACCAGTCCGTCGTGCGCCAGCACCGACGGCGTTTTGGGGATCCCTTTGCCGACTTCCCAATCGACGTGCGAAGCGGTCACTTCGCCACTTCCACCCGGACGAATTGCTAGCA
>DNWZ01000387.1 GCA_003506095.1 Planctomycetaceae bacterium
TCAAGCCACTTTGCACTATTCGAAACTGCAAATTGAAGGGATTGAGTCATTGATCCCTGAAGTAATTGAAATCGACGTCCGTGCGATCGCCGCTGGCGGCCACATTCGCATCGACGAACTGCCGATGCCGCCCTGTTGCGAAGTGATTGGCGTCTGGTTTGCCAACCCGGTCGTCAGCATTGGCCCGCAAAAGTAATCACGCTATCGGAAAGAACGAAAATCGCCCCGCGTTCAATTGTCGCTGGGCGATTTCTTTTTTGGCAAGCGATATCAACCGTACAAGGCCTTTTTCAAAGCGAACAGCTTTGCTAAACTCTGGCTCACGCACCCGTGGCACAATTGGATAGCGCATCGGTCTTCGGAACCGAGGGTTGCAGGTTCGAATCCTGCCGGGTGTATTGAACTTACGTCAATTCGGCACGCGGGGTGTACCTAGGTACAGATTGCCGCTAAACGGGTGGCATGGCGAAATCGACTTCTTCAAGTTTTCGTTTCGCTGGTTTGAAAGTGCTCTGCTCACCATACTCTGTTCGGCGGAACACCCCATTCCCCCCAAAAGGTGAGGTATGGGCCAACGCGAGCGATTGACCTGCGACGGCGATCGCGGATGCTGGAATCACTAAGTCCTTCGCAGTTGCAACGTTGCGCAGGAGCTCAAGAAAGGGAACGTTCAGCGGCAAGAATATCGGGCTGCGGTATCATTTCGCGGGTTGTTCCGCCTGAGAGAAACAGTTTTGGTGAAGTAGCCTTCCTGACGCGGAACGCTCGCCAGGCCTGTCGCTGGTGTTTCCTAGCTGACACCAGTGTCGATCACCGGAGCATCGCGGTGCTGGTCCCTGCATCGGCAATAGAGCTCAGGAGCCTTTTCTTCTCTGAACCTTTTTCTCTTCACAAGCCGGTGTGATGTCGCCGCAAGTTTGTCTTTTTTCAAGCGTGCAGCAGGAACGCTTGAGAGCTTAACCAAAGTGACGGCTCGGTGTAGCCAACATTAGCTATGCGCTTGCGAGAGCCCATCCGGTTTGTCATCGGACTTAACTCTAGGTTTCGTCACCGTCAAGGATCGGCCTGGAAGTCTGGACTGCGGTCGCTTCTGCGTTGTGCTGGCCTGCACAGGGCCGCTTTCGCATGAATGAGTGCAACTAGTCCTGCTGAGCATTCATGGCGATCCCCTTCCCCAACGATAGAACAGCGCTGCAGCGGAGAGCGCGGGTGATATCGCCCCCTGTAGTCGCCGGCGGGCCCCCTACCCCGAACGGCCAATCCATCTGTGGTTGGCCTTGCGTCTGAGCCGCAATCAGATAAAGTAAATCAAATACGTTGTACAAAGCATTTGCCGTGTAAACATTCGGCTCTGAGGTATTTGTTGTGAAAGAGCCGCTTTTCTACACAGGAGAGCCCGTCGAACCCTGTGATTTGATGTTCCGTGACGACTTTATCGACATCGTCTGGGAGTCTCTGCGGCAGCGGCACGTCCTGATTGCTGCTCCGCGACGAACCGGGAAAACCAGTGTCATGAACCATCTGATGGAGTACCCACGCCATGGCTTTCTAGTCGTTTCGCAAAATGTCCAGGACTTTGACCATCCAGCAGGCCTATTTCAATCGCTGCTGGAAAATCTGTATGAACAGCACAATTCGGTCGCCGAACGGTTGATTCGAGGCGGTTGGTCATTGCTAAAGGAATCGCGGCAATGGCTAGGCCGGAACGTCGAATCTGTGGGAGCGGGTTCGTTCAAGATTGCCCTCCGGAAAACGGACCCTGACTGGAACGCAAATTGGAAGCAGCACGCCGACGAGACGCTGCGGCAGTTGCGGTCAATCGGACAACCAATGCTTCTGATCATTGATGAACTCCCCGATCTGATCCTCAACATGCGCCGCCATAATGAGGCAGATCTCCGCGATTTCCTTGGTTGGTTTCGCAAAATCCGGCAAGATCCACCGCCGAGCAGAGACACGATTCGATGGCTAATTGGCGGCTCAACCAATATTGCATCGACGCTTGATGAACTTGGGGAAGTTGATTTGATCAACGACATTGCGGAGGAACCCCTGCCCGTACTCAGTGAGGAGCAGGTCAGAGAGTTTGTCCAACGCATGCTCTCTTGTCGTGGCGTCGACTTCAGCCAAACAGTGCCGCGACGAATATCGGTTCGACTGGGTCGCCCCATTCCGTTTTTCATGCAACTGGTCACTCAGGAAGTTTTTCGTTCGTGGAGACGAGAGCCTCGCAAAATCACGACGCGAGATGTCGATGAAATCTTCGATGGAATGGTGACAAGCCAGGCATCGCAGGGAAAACTCCAGCACTATCACTCTCGAATCAGCCGTTACTATCTTGAGCCGAGACAATCTGCAGCCTATCTGCTGCTCAGTAAACTCAGCCTTGCATCCGACCAAGGAATTAGCAGGCGCGCTCTACAGCAACTTTTTTTGCAGCACTGCTCCGAACGAGGTGAAACGAGCGACTCCGCGAGTATGCGTTCCCAGTTCAATCACTTGATGCGTGATCTGGAAAACGATTTCTACGTGAGTGAATGCTCCAAAGATCAGTTCGATTTCTCCAGTGGTGTCATGAAATCATGGTGGAGAAAATACTATGGATAGACGCAATTATCGGCCGGGTGATCTGAGCGATGCCGCTCGCCACCAGCTCACCGTGGGACGTCAGCAGACACTCGATGACGCGATTGATCACATTCGCGACTCGTGCGTAAGGCGATCGAAACACCATTTTCTTTTCTTGGGACCGCGAGGGATCGGCAAGACACATTTGTTGGCTTGCATCAGAGATCGTGTCGAGCGTGATCCAGGCCTGAACGCGATCGCGACGGTTGTCGACTTTCCTGAAGAGAGTGTAGCGACGCTAAGCTTCGCGGCATTTTTGACCAAGCTGGTCGACCTCATTGCCGAGCAGCATCCAGACCAGCGGGAATGGCGTGATGCGGCCAACCGAACCAAGACACTCAAGACCAACGAAGACGTTGTCGACTCGCTTTCGCCATTGTTCCGCAATCTGCTTGCAAAGCCCGGTCGCACCGTTGTCGTCATGCTGGAGAATGTTCATGAATTGCTGGAGAGGCAATTTCGATCGCGCCCCGAAGTCGCGGCCCTTAGAAAGTTCTTCATGGCCAATAACGGCTGCCTGCTCATGGCGACTGCCTTAGGCCACTTCGATGCAGTTACAAGCGTTGACGAGCCATTTTTCGACTTCTTTGACGTGCAGATTCTTGCTCCATTGACGATGGAAGAAACAGTCGATCTGCTGGATCGGCTTCACGCATTCGGGCAACCCGAAGGGTTGCCCAGAGTGGGCAAGCCAATGCGGGCGACAGCCCTCACAGTGCATGACTTTTTCGGGGGCAATCCTCGCTGGATGACGCTCGCTTTGTCAATGCTTCTCGAAGAGCCAAATCGCGAGGCTGCGCAATTGATAGCTGAGATGATGGACCAGATAACGCCTGTCTATCAAGCTACGCTGGCAAGTTTATCGCCGCAGGAACGGGCCGCACTCGACGTCTTGGCGGCACCTCGTGAACTTGGCCAGCAACCAACTCCTGCGTTCGTGTCACAAGGACTTAGCGTTTCAGTTCAGCAGGCGTCAAGTCTTCTGAAACGACTGGAAGAGCACCTAATATCGGAGCAAAATCCGGATGATGGGCGTTCCCGACTGTATTCATTCCGGGACCGAGTAATGGGGCTATGGCTCGGTTGGAATTCTACGTCGATTCGCCGGTTAAGAATATGCGGAGTGGCCGAATTGTTGTCCCAGTTCTACTTAGCCCCGCTCGCGCCCATTCGCTCGGACGGCACTCGGCGATACCCAGTAACCGAGTTGTCTTTCTTTCCGAATCCCGAAATTGAGCTCTCCAAAACCGAAGATCAGGGTTCTTACTTGGCGGACGTCGATCGCATGCGCCGCGAATGGAACCAGACGAGAAACCAGGAGCTTGAGTTCTTTGCCGAATCACTAGGTGGCATAAATGCGGGATTGAGTTCTGGTTTGTCGCTTGAGCAGTACTGCAATGCAAAGGAAATACGTTTGCGTAGCGAGACCAAATCGGAAGCGAGCCCGTCCGTGTTAGCTCAACTCGCAATCTTGAATTACTACAAGAGAGATTGGGGCGCAGCCCATTCGCTGACAAAGAAAGGGATCGAGCTGTCCGAGCAGTCGGATGACGGCAGTTTGCTAGAGCTACTTCATCAAAACAGCAAGTACCTACGAACACTTCTTGATCGACCTTCGAGTAATTTCTTGAACATGGAATCGGACAACGCTGCCGATACCCAGCCAGAGTACTTTGGCAATGTCTATGTGTCATACGCTTGGGGCGACGAAGCAACAGAAGAAGGGATCGAACGAGAGAAGCTAGTCGACCTGCTTTGCACTTCAATGGATGCACGGGGCATTCATGTCGGCCGAGACAAAGATGACATAGCCCCAGGCGATTCCATCGAGCGTTTTGCGACGAAAATCGCACGAGCGAAACGCGTCGTCGCTGTTATCAGCCGTAAGTCGCTTGAATCGACCTATTGCATGGTTTACGAGTTATTTCGGGCGTATCGTCAATGCGAATTCGATCATGGTGAGTTCCAGAAAAAGCTTATTGCACTCGTGCTAGATGATGCAAAGCCACTGCTAGAGACTCATGAGGGGACCGAGGAACTTATCGCCTTCTGGACCAAAAATTGGCAAGAACAACGGCAGCACCTTCAAAAGACCGATCCAGATTATTTGAATCACAGTGGTTGGAAATGGCTGCACACCACGAAGCAGATGATCGACTGGCTGCCTTCGATGTTAGCGGTAATTAACGACAGTGTCATGCCTAGAGGTTTCGCTTCGATTTGTGAAGATAATTTTGCTGATGTTCTGACCCGGTTGATTCAACCAGACGGTTCTGAAGGCAACTCTTCATCGAACGCATTGGAACCTTCCTCTCGCGAACTCGCCGATGCAGTCGGAAGCGAGATCGAAAAAAGATTTAGTGACTTCTCCTTGAAACAAAACGAGATCGACTTGCGAGACTGCTTTCAGCAGGCCGATGAATGGATTAACTCTGGAGGAACCCACGCGTCGCCCTCGACACGGGTTAGCGTGTTGCTCTGGATGGCGAGTGTTTCGCACTCCAATCGCTACCTTCGGTCGCATGGAATGGGTGTTTCTCGCAAACTCGCGGCAGCTGCAGGTGAGATTATCGAACATTGCGGTTCCCTCGATTTGAAGGCCCGCTTGCTTGCCATTGAGGCAGTTCTGGAATGGCGTTTTGGCGACTGCTCAACGGCCTACGAGGAGTTGGCAGATTGTGACCACGACATCGCGGTGGCGACGCGAATCTCGCTTCTCTTGGATCGCGATGATGTGGAAGCGGCGTGCGAAGTTGCTGATAGCAATGTTCGCACGGAACGATTGGCGGAACAGGCATCTCTGGCATATCTGTTGGCTGGGCGAGACAACGATGCAATTGAAGCATGTCGGTTCTTGCGTCAACCGAAGTATTCGTTGTTGCGATATTACAGGTGCTTGGTGCATTGCGGGAGGGTTCTAGTTGCGAGATCACAAACTGCATGCCGATCGAACCTCATTCCGACGATGCTTACACCAGAGCAAGTGGACGATCATTCGGAGGCTAGAAAGACAATCGAGCCTGTGGTTTCTAAGGTTCGTTCTTCCGGACGGATCGAAACGGGAATCGAGTCTGAGGCGATCTCGCTGCGACTTCGGATCGCGCATCTTCTGGGCGAGGACAACGCTTCTCAGTGGGCTGAGCTGCTTCTGACGTACCGGCCCTTGCATCTCGATGTGCTCAACGCAATACGATGGGGACTGCTAAAAGCTGATTCCAAGATATTGACGAAACTTCGCGATGAGAACGTCGATGATCCTGAAACTTTAATTTCTTGCGTAGAAATGGAAGTCTTTCGGCTGGAGGAATGGGAGACTGGTTTGGCTCACGCGGAGCAACTATCGAAGACAGGAATCACCACGAATCAGTCAGAACGCCTTGCAGACATCGCTTTCCAGGTCGCAGCGTTCGCTCCTGAGGAGTATCGGTCCAGATCTTTGCGCTTAATGAATGTCCTGGTCGGAAAAGAACATCGCTTCTTCGCAATGCTGGATGCAAAAAAGGCGATCGAAGAAAAGGAATACACGGAAGCCGAAACGATCATGCGAGGCATTCCACACAAAGGTGACCCTGATTGCCTGAGCCTTCTGGCGATATCACTGGAAGGCCAGCAACGTTCAAAGGAAGCACTTGATTACCTCGACGAGCTTTGCGAGATCACCGGGCACCCTCAAGCGTTATGGCGAGCTTATAGAGCGGTACAGGCGATCGGCGCTAAGGAACGAGTTGAGCCGCTGCTAGAGCGATTGCAGAAGTTCCCTTCCGAACGCAGAGAAGCTCTTCAATACCTATCAAATCTGTACCTTTCCGAACTCAAGACAGACGCTGCATTGCGTAAGGCCATTCCGGTAGTTGAAGCTTTGCAGAGGATCGACAATGAAGAACCGCGGCACTACTTCAACCACGCAATTGCGCTGCGCCAGCTCGGTCAGACGGATGATGCGATTGCTCTTGCGAGCCTAGCGTCGCAACGTTTTCCTGATCACTTAGACCTCTTGTTCCTACTAGCCCAGTACTATTGCGAGACAGATCGAATTGGCACTGCGTTTGAGACGCTCCATGACAAAGACGTTAAAGATAGATTTTGGAGCGATGCGACATTTTTGACGCGATACCTGGACCTCGCTTATCAAGCGGGGCGAGAAGAAAACGCCCATCATGCAATGATTCGGTTACGCGAAGTGGAAGATGGTCTTCCCGAGAAAGATCGCTTGCTCCGTCAGGCAAGCCTGGATGAATTAATTGAGCACGTTAAAGGCCGTCGGGAATTTCTCGATGAGTTGCATTCGAAAGTTGCGCAAGGTCAGCTCCCTTGGTCAATTCCGGCTCACATTGACCGAGTTCCATTGACAGCGGCGATCGACTATCGGACTCAGGATTTGGTCGTCGGCGAATCCGAAGGCTCTAGAGCCCAATTTATCACTTACGCCAGTAACGGTTTCTGTATCGGGAATCGTGAGCGGATGCCGGGCAAACAATTCGTTCGTATCGTGGCTCCACCATCGGGAACCACAATCGTCGCGGACCTGACTTCGCTGATAACGCTCTTCCGATTGGGTGTCCTTGAGACGACGGCTGAGTTCTTCGGCAAGATTCTGGTTCCGACGGCGTATCGCGATTATGAGAGCCGAGACGCGCTTCGGCTCCAACCAAGTCAGAAGCATCGAGCTGAGCAAACTAAATTGCTAGTTGACATGCTGCAGCGAGGCGATATCAAGTCTCAAGATGGACCGCTGCCAGATGGCGCATGCTTGGTTGGGATTGACCCCGACATAGAGGAGGATCTGCTGCCTGGCGACCTCGTCGAATGGTTAGTGACGCAGGGAGCGATCAGCGGAACAAAGCGAAAGACTATTCTTGACAAGTACGACCTTCCTCACTCGAAGCGGAGTGACCTTGACCAACTCCACGATGCAAATCGCATCTTCTTTACTGCGGAAGCCGTGCGAAGTCTGCACAAAGCAGGAGTGCTTGCCGAATTGACCGAGGCGATGGATGTTGTACTCGCAGAGTCCGCAGCAAGTTCGCTGCGGGGCGACTTGTTCAGTTATGACAACCAAGCCTCACAACTGATCGACAGTCGTCGATTCTGGCGACTGCTGCGAGAGTTGGAAGCAATCGAGTTTGCAGAAGTGGAATCAAACAAGTCTGACGACGTCGACCAAGCTGTGGACGAAGCGTTTGAAGTTACCCTGGCGGCAATGAAACTTGCGGTAGATCAAAGATTGCCGTTCCTGGCAGATGATCGCACTTTGTTGACTGCCGTTTCAAACAACGGGACTGGCGAACCTACATCAGCCTTCTCCTCGTTTGACGCGATCGAGCAAATGCGAGTTGAAAAGGTGATTGCGAACGAGGATGCGTTGGCGCATCAGAGGAAATTGATGCGATGGCGATACCGATTTCATTTACCCAGCGAGGAACTGCTTCTGTACGCAATCAAGTCGTTCCGCACATCCAAGAGCATTGTCGGAAAGCCCTTGGAGGAAGTCGCTAAATATTTCCAAAGCTGCATGCGTGACTTTGGATTACACGGCACATTGAGCGATACAGATCCACCGCGGTCATTTGGCTTTGAGTTATATGCAAGTTGGATGCGATTGGCGGCCGATCTCGCGGTGTCGGTTACCCACGATGATGGTCTTAGCGAGTCTGAACGTACTGAGATCATTTGCTGGATCATCGACTATCTCGCTCCCAATATCCCGCTGACTCCGGCTTCGGAGCGGCAGGTGTCAATGGCCGAAAACGGTTCGCAAATATTCTTCACTCACGTGCTTTGCCAACTCTCGTCGATTCCAGATCATGAACGTTCGTGTGCATTGATCTCCGCGATGCGAGACCGCTTCACTATGTCAAATCATGATTTTCATCAAACTGTTTCAGACGTGGTATCGAGTTATCAAGGTCTCGATCTCGAAGAAGGAGAGGTCGATCCGAAGCAGTGGCGAAACATGTTGTCAGTGATGAGGCGGCTTGTTGTGCGTCACGCACTGGCAGATTCAGCTACTGATGAAGGCTACACCGTTGATCCACACAGCGTTGCCCACTTAGAAGCCACTGGTGCGATTCGTGCAATGCTTGAGCGGGAAAGCCTAACGGTTGAGGCGCTGGATGCGCTCGCGGACAATACGAGTGTCTTTCGGATTCCAGATGCAGGTCGCGGTCCGTTATTCTTTCATGTCGACAGTGATCCCAAGTCTCGGCACGTTTTTCCACTCTTTGATCTGTTGACCTTTCAAGATCAAAAAACGCGTTCAGCGGCGATCCAGTACCTTCTCGAACCGGATTTCGCTGCCAATACCGGCATGGCTAAGCGTACCATCACCGTACTTCGCCAGTTCAAACGTCAGGCAATTGCGAAAACGGCAAAGACATGGCTGCCAGCGATGTTGAAAATCGAAGGCGCGCTGCGGCGTGACTGGATGCTGAACCTTGCTGGCTTTGGCCAGAGTCTTCAGACACATGAAAACGACTGGATAGAGCCATTTTGGTCAGAGGTTGTCTGCCCTCAAGTACACCCAGCTCATTCCGTTCCGAAGCAAGCCTACTTTGCGGTCAGCGATCAGGATTGGGCCGATGCGGAGCTACAGAAAATCGCTGACTTAAAGGAAATCTCCGAGTCAATTGAGAAGTATCTCGAACTCTTCCGCCACGTCCCTTTTGCGGGGCAACGTTCGCTCGCAGAACTGGTCAACAGGTGCGCCAGCTCGGACGAGAGTTGGAAACACGCGATTGAAGCCTTGCTGACGACTTCGGGCAATGAAAACTACCTGACTGCATTTCAAGGCTGCCGTGCCTTGCTGGCACTTTGGGAACATTTGTCGGATGAAGAACGCGAACAGGCGACCGGCCGAATTGAGTCATTTATCAGGTTAAGCCTGACGGAGGAAATTGACAATCCGAGTCAGCGTCGATTAGTCATTCTCCAGAATTTTGCATCCCACTTCAGTCGTTGGTTGATGTTCTATGGCCCGCAAATTAGTGCTGATAACACCGCTTCGTTGGCGTGGTGGCTTGCTGATCATGTAGCCGGTGTGATCTCACGCGATATTGAAAATAGTGCCAACCCAAAGTTGATGACGGAGCGTTTAATTAAACGCAATATGCAATCAGTGATCGAGGACACGCAGTTGGTCGCTCAGTTCAACGGATTGGACTCAGACGGTTCTTTTTTCCACCTGAATTCACTGCGTCCCACGCAAGGTGGACCTTTCTTATTTTCTATCCTCACTGAACACCCGAAACAGCTGAAACAAGCTGCTAAGCAATTTGGTCCTGCAACGGTTGACAGGGTATCGGATTGGGTTGCCATGCGCGGTGCAATCGGCCTTGCAAGTCATCAGGTGGAAAACGGCTTGGTGTTTCAAGATCTCGATGTCAATCTGTCGTTGAGTGTGGAAATGTGGAAAGACTCGTTCGATGAACGGAAATTGCGAGAGATAGAGGGCGCCAAAGGTAGCCGGGAATCTCTAGCGAGCAAAGATTTTGTTGCGAGACTACTCAGCGAATTCCACACGCTTGAACATACCACACAGAAATTCTGGTTCGCATTGCTGAAGCACGAGACGTATCGAAAATCTCTTCAGCCCTCGCAGTTTTTTGAGTTCTTTGACGATCCGACAGATCGAAATCGTTTTCTGGCGTCACTCGATGACGATGGTTTTTCAGCCGTGCTTGTCATACTCGAACAGTTGTTAGCACATTCCGATCAGGCTTACCGACAGCAATTGCCACATCTCTTGTTACGATTCATTGACTCGGCGTCCAGTAACGAACAAATCCAGACGACGGTCCACGCAATTATTCGCTTGGCCACCGGTTTGCAGCAGTTTTCGGCCATCGAGTATCTACTAAAACGAAAAAGTGAACCTAGTATTAAGTCACAGCTTGAATTGGAGGCAAAGTATACGGACTACGTGCGTCAGATCGCGCCTCCATGGGCATGGGCCTTAGCTCGCCCTCTTCATCAGTTGCTTAAAGATAACAAGGTCTAAAACATCCGATTTCTGCAGTGAGGAACGGCTTCGGCGCTGTCAGGTCTTGTGTCTGGTGTTCAGTCTTTCAAGTCGATCAACGTACCGTCAGCCGAGAGTTTTTCTCAAGATCTCCGCTTCACGCTGGATGTCGCCCGGAGCGTAGTGCCTGCGGGTTGTTTCCCAGGACGAGTGTCGCATGATCCGACAAATCACTAGCGGCGGCACGCCAGCGTTTCGCAGTCTCTGACCACAGGAACGGCGCAGATCGTGGGCCGATGCGAACTTGGCAGGCAATCCCGTTTTCTTGTCTTCGGGTGCCACCTCGATCTTGGCCTTTTTGCCGATCTTGCTGATGACCTTGCCAACCCAACCCGAGTCGAGTCTCGGATACGGTGGCTTTCCGCCGTACTGAATCTGCAACGAGGCTGGCTCGAAAATCCATCCAGTTCTTTGAGCTGCGGGGGTTTCCAGCAACAGCTTTTCAAAACCGGGTAACAGCGGGATATCTTCGTCGGTGTCGTTCTTCTGCATCGCCGCTGGGATTCGCAGAATCGGAAACTCTCCGTCCGTCCACTGGGGAACGATGGCTCCCTCATGATCCCATGAGACGTTCATCAATTCCTCGATACGCAGCGCCGATTCCCACAGCCCGTGAAGTAACCGCTTCCACGATTCGGAAGCATCGTCGCCGACAACAGCAGCCGTCACCGCCAGCATCGCCTTGAACTCGGCTTCGGTGATGGGGCGTCCCTTCATCGCCTTCCGCTTCGACACTTTGATCCGCGGTGTCTTGGGCGCGTGAGTCAACCAGTCCTGATAGTAAGCCCAATTCAGAGCGGAAACGATGCTCTTCATGTAGCCCCGCACTGTGTGCGATGACCTTGGCTTGCCTCGCATGCTTTCGTCACCGGCCAACAAACGCGACTGCAGTTTCTGTAGATTCGAGGGGTCCGCCATCGCACCCAGTGTTTTTGGCTTGACGATCCTGGTAGCGATGTCGAGCCGACTCTCGGCATCTTCGGCGGTCTTATCACGAAGGGCGGCCAAGTGTTGCGTGGTGTACTGCTCTCGAAATTGATCCCATTCCATTTCGGGACCGAGAACAATCTTTTTATCGCTTCGAACTTCGATTCCCAACAAAAATTTGGCTTCGATTTCCTTCTTCAAGCGTTCCGCATCTTCCATATCTCTGCTGCCAACGGAGATCCGAATCTCGCGATTTTCCTTTGGACAGAAGTAACGAAGTTGTAGCGGACGATTCTTCGGCGCGGCGATCCGAATCTTTGGCTGTTCGACATGCTTGTCTGGTTTTTTCTTTTTTGCCATGTCGGTTCCCTCCTTAGCCTTTAACTCGAAGATCGCGTTCCGAGTTGCTGCTAGTCCCGTTACCGAAACTTCGGTTGTCGGGGTCAGCCTTCTCGATGTACTCAATCCAGTCCTGTCCGTGTACGTATCCTTGCTTGTGGACATATTTGACGCGGAGTCCGGCACGGCGGGCGGCTCGAAGCGTTGCGTCCGTGATTCCTAACTGCTGCTTGAAAGCACGTAGGGTGTACAAGCTGCCTGGATCAATGACGCCCATGGCTGGATTTCCTGTTGGTTGCTTGGTGTTGGAAGGCTTTCTCGCAGCGGTCTGCCCGCGTACTTCCCTACCCCGAGTAACGCCAGCTCGCGTTTCATCCGAATTACCAAGAAGCAATCCGATCTCATCCAATGCGCGTCGCTTGATTTCCAGATACTCCGGCGATCGGAGAATGCCGAGTTCGCCGTAGCAATGGTCGGTGGGATTCAGGAAAAGCATCCACGCTTCAATCGCCGTCGTGGCCCAAAACGAAGATATATTCCGAGCGAGCGGCATTCTGTAGAACGTAATCTGCTTCACTGGCGTGAGGTGGGCATCCAAATGCTTGAAGTCCAACTCAAACAGGGAGTCCCAGTTGTCACCGCGGCAGTCAGGCGGAATAGGCCCTCGCCAACCGTTGAGCAAGATATCGAGTTCAGCGTTCTCGACGTGATTCAGAAATCGACCAATTTTGTCACGAAGAACGCTGCCAGCATTTTCCGTAGGCAGAGATTTCGTTGATCGGTCGTGTGATTGGCTCTTGGTGTGTGCAGACATTTAGCACCTAACCTTTTTGGGGTTTTAGTGCTACGTCGCGAAGAGCCGTCCTTCGAAAACTAAGCTCTCAGTTGCCTGAGTGGTCAAATCGCCTGCTTCCTACCGTGGCATCGTTCCGGATTACTGCGAAATTGCGGAGGCCAAGCGTCGTTCCGATCACAAGAATCACCGATTTCAACAAGAAATGCAAGAGGGAATGACAACCCAGTTGCTTAATCGGCAATGTGCTTCATCGTGTCAGCAATCATCCGCCTTCGCCGCCATTGCTTTCACCGTCTTGAGAAAGTGCTGTAGCGATACCGCGAAGGCTTCTCCCTCTTCAACG
>DNWZ01000178.1 GCA_003506095.1 Planctomycetaceae bacterium
GTCGCGAGAACAATTGTTGCAGCGCAGCGGCTCGTTCGCCTTGCTGGGTGCCGGTTCGCAGCAGCATTCCAATCGCTTCATCGATCCGCTGGCGACGTGGATCGCTGTCGACGTTGTCGTCGGGCTTTGCCGGGGCTGTATCGGCTTGAGCGGTTGCCCGATCGATTCGATCGAGAACAGCGGCAATCTCGATCAATTTGGCGCGGATCGAAAGGAAACTGTCATCAAAGATTTGGCGGGCCTGTGCCACGGTACCGAACTCGTTTTTGTCACAGGGAATGGGGCTGGTCCGACTCAATCTGCATTTTACCAAGCCAGCTACGCCATCGCCACCTCGGCCGCCTTGTAGACGACCTTTGCTCGCCGAAAACCAAGACGTTCATACAGCCGCAGCGCCGCTGTGTTGTCCGTCGTGACTTCCAAGTGCATGCGTGCCAGCCCGACCGATCGAAAGCCTCTGGCCGCCATGTGCAACAAGAGAGTGCCCAGCCCACCACCGCGATGCAGCGGGCAGATGCCCAAGTTTTGAATGGCGCCCCAGCCTTCGTATTGCAGACCTTGAACGGTGCCGACCGATTCTTGGCGGCCCGATTGCGGGTTGGTGTACTGCAACAGCCAAGTTGCTTCGGGGACAAACCCGCTGCGTTTGGCGATTTCACGCATCAATTGCAAACACCCATCACGACGTCCCAAGCAGGGAAACACGTTTACGTCCAACTCTTGGCGAAAGCTGAGGAACTTCGCCGCCGCGTGGTCACGAATCAAACGCTCGTCAAAAGGCAACAATTGGTAGGCAGGGGGACACGTCGGCGCGGCAAACAGTGGCCGATCCAGATCGAGTTCCATGCGAAAGCGTTTGAAATAGGTCAGCCCCATTGCGTTCACTCAAACAAGAATCCAGCCGGCACCACGGCGACCGATCGATCGCTGTCCAAAATCAAAGATACCACCAGAACCGCGACATCGCCGAACGATTTTCTGATTCTAGCGATCAACGGCTAGCGTTGCCGGATTGCCACGGTCCTGTTAGAAGTCGGCATCGACCAAGCTGCGCTCGATCCAACCGCCGCCGATCACGCGTGTTTCGTCGTAAATCACGGCCGCTTGCCCAGGTGCAACACCCGCCTGCGGTTGGTCAAATCGCACAACGAATCGGCCGTCGGACTCGATCGTGACGGTTGCCGGTTCTGCATCGGAGTTGTATCGAATCTGAACGAGACACGCGAACGAATCACCCGGTCGCAGTCCATCGGCGGTCAGGCCATTGATCTCCGTGGCCACCAGGCCGCGTCGCAAAAGCGATTCCTTCGAACCTAAAACGACTCGCCGCGAATCCGGTTCGATGCTGACAACAAAATGTGGCTCGCCCAGCGCGATTCCCAATCCTTTTCGCTGGCCGATCGTGAACGCTTCGTACCCTTTGTGCTGGCCAACGACACTGCCGTCGACGGTGACAAAATCGCCGGCTGTGGATGCGGCGTCCGCGCCTCGTTTTGCTCTGACAAAGTCGCTGTGATGGCCTTGGGTGACGAAACAGATCTCTTGGCTGTCTTTCTTTGCCGCGACGTTTAAACCGATTTCGCCCGCGATCCGGCGAATGGTCGGCTTGTCGTAATCGCCCACTGGCAACAGCATTCGCTTTAGCCGCTGCCGCTCAATTCCGAACAGGGCATAGGACTGATCTTTCTTTCCATCGAGCCCGCGATGCAATTCGGCTTCGTCAGTGAACGGATTAGAAATCATGCGAGCGTAGTGCCCGGTGGCGACAAATTCCGCATCGACGCCCTCGGCAAAGTCAAACAGCCGACCGAACTTGATCCAGTGATTGCACTTCACGCACGGATTGGGCGTTCGTCCCGAAATGTATTCATCGACAAAGTAATCGACGATTCGTCGAAAATCGCTTTGCAGGTCGAGCGAATAGAATGGAATGTGCATCTTGGCCGCGACGCGTCTCGCATCAGCAGCATCCGACGCGCTGCAGCAGCCCTGTTTGTGATCGGCCCGGCCGCCACTGTCGCCTGCGGTAACGACCGGCAGCATCAATCCCGGCGTCGCCGCTTCGACCTTGCAAGCCTTGGCGGAAGCTTCGCCGTGACGCATGAAGACGCCAACGACGTCGTGGCCAGCTTCCAGCAACAGATGAGCCGCGACGCTGGAATCGACGCCTCCGCTCATCGCTAGAACAACTTTTGCCATGATAAAAACAGGACGCTCGTCAAAAGTGACCGGGAAACGGACCGAAACCGTTGGCTATGCTACCCAGTGTCCGCTCAGAAGAGAAACGCGGATGCCCGAAAACGTTCACTCGAACAAGCGGGAACTGGCAAGTTCCTCATGATCAATTGGCCGAAGTCGATCCGAGCACGGGCGGCACTAAAAAACATTCACCATCGCTGGCCGGCGAATTAGAAAGTGCGGCATCTCGCGTCAGGCTTTCACCAACGACATCTTCCGACCAACGATTGACGACATCCAGCGCGGTGGACATGGGCTCGACATCTTCGGTGTCGAGTTCGCTCAATTGCTCGACAAACGCCAAAACTTGTTGGAATTGCGGTGCGAGTGCGACAGCCTCTGACTGCGACAAATCAAGCCGAGCCAGGTGAGCGAGTTTACGGATGTCGTCGATTGACAGCGTCATGGCGTAGATTCGCCTTATGCGGTCGCTTTTGACTTTGCCTTGGGCTTCGCCGGCGTCTTGTTGGTGCCGAGTTCGAAGGGCTTGGTCTTGACCGTCTTGCGAATCGCGCCGCTGCGGATGCACTGCACGCAAACTCGCAGTGTCGTGTTTTGTCCCGAAGGCAACGTCACATGAACTTTTTGCAAGTTCGGAACAAACTTTCGGCGGGTGATCCCAGTCACTTTAGTACCGACGCCACCGAGGTATTTCGCTTTACCGCGGATTTCGACGCTGTTACCGACTTGGACGGATTTACCGCAAACTTCACACTGCCGAGCCATCGTATTGATCTCAAAACGGAAAAACGTTGAGGACTTGTATTTGATTTAGGCCAAGCAATATATCGATCCGGGTACGAATCGCAACGGCAAAGCGGCCCTAAGCCGAAAATTTGACACCAGTTAGGCCAAAAACACCCACCCGAGACACCAGCGAAAGGCAGCGAAAGGCCGGGTCGAATTGTTAAAAACAGAAATTATCGAGCGATGGCGTTTTTTTTCACTGGCGACAGCGATCCGAAAACGCGTATCTGACGCTGCAATGGATCGCCCGAGGACGCACAGGACGAAGGATCGTGAAACAACGCAAAATTCCCAATTTACCGGCTTTTCGCAAACCCAATCGCGCCCAAAATCCGCTTGGCCGCGGCGGCTTTGCCAACATCCGCCCAACTCATGTCAACGCTAGGCGTTGGCTGATGACCGCCATCGCGATTGGCTCGCTGGCGGTTATGCCCGGTTGCAATGTTTTCGCAAAGAAGGATAAATCGGGCCACAGCGAAGAGTTTACGCTGCAGGCATCCGATTCAGCTGACGTTTTTAAGCGAGTCCGAGAAGCGAAATCGCAGAACTCGGTAGTCGTTCAAGTGATCGGCGACAGCACGCCGGTTCGCGTCCTGCCGCTTCCGCCCGATGAAAGGTCGGTCTTTGTTGGCGATTTACTCAAGCAAACAGGCTTGCAGGAGTCTTTCGGACCGATGCGAGTGACCTTGTATCGTGCGAACGTACAAGCGCCGATGGGGATTCCGATGGAAGTGAAGTTCGCAACTCGAGGCGGATACATCCGACCGGAAACCGACTATGCGCTCCAAGCGGGCGACCGAATCCGAATCTCCAAAGACGAGCAATCGGCCTGGGGAGAAATGCTGAGCCAATTTTTACCGATGCGCGGTGGTTGATTGAACCGATAATCCGATTGCTCGAGACGTTTGCATCTTCGCACCGTCTTGAAGCGCCCCTTAACTTGCCCTCAGGAAACTTGCGATGATCTTCTCCGGACAACGGAACACAAGCGGGTCGGTCGGCGCAGAAACATCAGAAGGACCTAACACGGCACCGTTGTCGCAGCAGGTTGCTAGCAATCTTTCAACGAATGCATCGCACATCGTTTCCGCGACGGTGAAACCGGTCCCTAAGCCGTCTGTGGTGCAGACTGCGAAATCGAAGCAGCCAGTTATCGCGTCGGTCGCGACAGCCACTTTTTCGACGGTCGGCAAATGGCAACCGAGTCAGGCAACAAGCACAGCGGCATCGCGCCCGTCAGGCTCGTGGTGGTAAACGGCAAACGCTGGCACAGAAAATTGGCGTTTGATGTTTTCACCAGGGCATCATTTATTTAATCTTTGAATCTGTCTGGAAGCCCAAGAAAACCGCGGCTAGCGACAAAGCGACTCACGGTTTTCGGATAGGTTCTTAGTCGTTCAATCCAGGCTTTCGAACGTCATCCATAGACTCTCGCCTTGATCGGATCCGAGGTTAAATAAGGGTAAATGGAATGAAACCAATCTTAAGCATGGCTTCTGTTTCTTTGCTAGTTTGCACATCGGTGCTAACCTTTGTTGTCATCTTGGGTTTATCCATCGGGTTTGCCCTGAATTGGCTGGTTCCTTCGATCGATCTTGGAGTTGCCACTCTATGCGGTTTGGTTTCGGTGGCGATTACAGGGGTCTTTATCAACGAAATGGCGAACCAAAGCGAAACGCCGAGGGCTCAGGAAGGCCTGTTTGACGCCGATGATGAAGTGCGATTTTCGGAGGAAACATTCGAAGGCTATGCCGACCAGTTGAGCGAAGCTGTGCTGATGCGAGTGAGTACGAAGGAGCAGTGGCTCAGGCCGCCTGGAAGCAAGCCCCCTGGTAGCAAGCCTCGTCCGAAAAGCCGCCGCTGAGCGACCGCATCACTGAACCGCGGCGGTCACTGTGATGATCACGTTTTTGAACGCAGGCGTTTTGCTTTGCGGATCGGCGTGTCGCGAAACCAACACGTTTGATTCAGGATAATAAGTCAGCGCGTTGCCGGCTCGCATTTTCTCATAACCGCGTGCCAGCAAACCTTTCATCTCACCAGTATCGCTGCGAATGTCGACTCGCTGGTCATGCTTTAACCCCAGTCGTTTCAAATCGTCTGGGTGCATCAGGATGATGTCGCGGCGTTCTTGGTTTCGATAAAGATCTTCTTCCTCATAAACAACCGTATTGAATTGACCTTCGCTGCGGACGGTCATCATCCGCAATTGAGCCGCTCCGGTTCCCAACAGTTCTGGGATGCTGTGCACATGCATCACCGCGCGGCCATCGCTGGTCGGGAACTTCGGTTGGTGGATCACTCGGCCATCGATCACAAACTCTTCTTTGGTTTTGTCGATCTGGTCGATCTTGTCAAAACCGGGAACAACCTGTGAAATCCAGTGGCGAATCGTCGACGTTCGCCGCATCGCCTTCCAATCGATTCCGCTGGCATCGGGACAAACACGGGCCCCGATTTCTGCGATCACCTCGACTTCGCTGCGAGGGCCCGGAACTCGCTTGGGGCCACCATCGCTCAACCGCACATAGTTAAACATCGATTCTTGAGTCGTCGGCTCAGGCTCTTCGTCGCGAGCCAGAACTGGCAAGATGATGAACGACTTTGCCAAGCCGTGGGCGTGTCCGGTGTTGAGCGTCGTGTTCATCGTTACACACAACCTCAGCTTGCCCATCGCTGAATCGGCATAAGTTGCATCCGGGTTGGACCCATAAAGATTTCCGCCCAAACAGATCGCGACCTTCACGCCGCCCGCTTCGGCCGATTCGATACATGCCAGCGTGTCGAGCCCGGGTGTGGTGGGCAATTGGACGCCGAACTTGGTTTGCAAGTTTTGAAAGATCGCATCTTTCAGTTTAGGCGTCACGCCGACCGACCCGATCCCTTGAACATTGCTGTGACCGCGGATCGGCATCAATCCACATCCGGGTCGGCCGACCATACCGCGACACATCGCCAGATTTGCGATCGCTTGGACGTTGTCGACACCGTTAGCATGATGCGTGATCCCCATCGTCCAAGAAAAAACGGCGCGTTTGGATTGGGCGTACGCTTGGGCGATCTCAACGATTTCGGCCCGCTCGACGCCTGACTTTCGCGAGATTTCGTCCCACGACAGCGATTCGACAGCCGATCGCCATTGTTCACTGCCACGGCAATGATCACGCAAGAATGCTTTGTCGTCGGCGCCCATTTCGTAGACCGCTTTGGCGATTCCCCACAACAGCGCCAGGTCGCCGCCGATGTGCGG
>DNWZ01000617.1 GCA_003506095.1 Planctomycetaceae bacterium
GGGCATTGAAGGGCGATTTCGCGGACGACGATTTGCCTGAGGCGATCGTGTTGCCTAAGCAGGGGTATTATCACCCGGATTGGCCCAAGATACTTGCTATGCCATCGGAACTTGCCACGCAATTGCAAGCGAAGGTTGATAGAGAGAATCGTGAAGGGGCGAGTTCCGCAGTGGTTGCCATTGCGGTCAATGGTGCGGTGTTCACGTCGGAGGATACGGATTGGTTGGATTCATTGATCGCAGCGTTGCAGCGACGGGGGCTTCGGGCTTATGCTTTTTTTGGCCCCCGACAGAATCCAAACCTGTTTTTCGAGATGACGCGTCGAGCCGATAGCGAGCAAGCGATCGCAGACCTGATGATCAACGCGGCGCTGGTATTCAAGCCCAATGAACGGAAAGCGGAACTCGATCGAATGGACATGCCGGTGATTCAGACGTTGCCGTCGCTGGCGATGGATCAATCGCAGTGGCGAGCGAGTGCCGAAGGGTTAGCGCTGGTAGATATTTCCTATTACTACACGTCCAGCGAACTTGCGGGGATGATCGATCCGCTATTGATTTCAGCTCGCGATCCGCAGTCTGGTGGCATGCAACCACTGGAGGAGCAAATTGATGCGCTCGCGGCGAAAGCGGATTCGATGATTCGGCTTCAGCGAACGCCGATTGGTCAACGAAAGATTGCCATGATGGTTTATAATTATCCTCAGGGCGAAGGGAACTTCGGGGCGTCATTTCTGAATGTCCCCAAGAGTGTGGAGAACATCCTTAGTGGCATGGTGGATGCGGGTTATGAGACGCAGACGCTGCAGGCCGACGAGATTACGCGTCGAGTAATGCGAACGCTCGAATCGTTTTACCAGCCTGATCTATCTGCGGAACTGCTGGCGGATAATCTTGCCAGCACGCTTTCGATTGATGAATATCTGCAATGGTTTCGCCAGCTTCCACCAGAAACGCAAGCGAGAATCGAAGGCTACTGGGGTCCGGCAGACGCGTCGGCTTTTGTGATTCCGCGCGTCGAGATCGGTCGCGTCGTTGTCATGCCACAACCGCTGCGGCATCCTGTGAACGCAAGTATCGACTTGAGGGAAAAGAAGAGTCGGATCCAGCATCGTTCGACGGTGCCGCTAAGTCACCAGTATCTTGCGACTTATGTTTGGTTGCGACGTGAGTGGGACGCGGACGCCCTGATCCACCTTGGCACGCACGGCACGCTGGAATGGAGTCCCGGAAAGGAACGCGGGTTGTCGGTTCACGATGATCCTTACGTCGCGTTGGGTGATCTGCCCAACGTGTATCCTTATANNTTCGACCGGGACTGCATGAGATGCATGACCTGATGCATGACTGGGAGACCGTCGCGCCGGGGCCTGTTCGCAAGCAACTGGAGTCGAGGTTATTGGATGTGTTTGTGGAACACCAACTTCATCGCGATTTGAACTGGACCGAAGGCGAAATCGCGGCAGACTTTGAACGATTCATTGAAGAATTGCATCCCTATCTTGACGACATCGCCCAATCAGCTCAACCACAGGGTTTGGCTGCATTTGGCGAAGTGCCGACCGCCGAGCGACGCTTCGCTATGGTGATGCAGATGTTGCGCAAGTCGATGATCGACGCATTGGGTGAGGATATTGATGAAGTGTTTTTGCTCGATTCTGCGAAGGTGCTTCAGTCGCGTCCGGCAAGGTGGCTGCGCGTCGCGTTGGCCGATCCGGTCGCGGCCAGCAAGCTGGACCTTCGCAAAGAGGATGCAGAAAATGCACAGCCAACTTCGGTTCCGAATCGTGCGGAGTCGAAAGTTCTCGATCCCGCTGTCTTGTTAGAGCTTGCCGAACGTGCTCAGCGGCTTGAGCGGGAACTGGCAAAGAATGAAGAGTTGGAAACGCTGTTAAAGGCACTTGATGGAAAACACATTGCGTCCAGTTATGGCGGCGACCCGGTTCGTAATCCAGAGAGTTTACCAACGGGGCGTAATCTTTATGGATTCGATCCCAGTCGTGTGCCCACGCGTCAAGCTTGGGATATCGGTGTCGATGCGTTTAATGAGTGGTTAGAACAACATCAAACAACGCATGAAGGCCAGTTCCCCAAAAAGGTTGCCTATTCGCTTTGGGCTGGCGAGACGATGCGTCATCAAGGGGTGATGGAATCGCAAGTCTTATGGGCGATGGGTGTGAAGCCGGTATGGGATGATGCGGGACGAGTGAAGGGTTTAGAGACGATTGCGTCGAGCGAACTTGGGCGACCACGGATCGACGTGCTGCTGAGCGTCACGGGATCGTATCGCGATCAATTCCCGCTGGTCATGCAGTGGATCGATAAGGCGGTTCAGCAAATCGCGGCGATCGACGAGCCGGATAATCTTGTGGCGATTCACACCCAATCGTTGAAAGAATCGTTTCTCGAGCAGGGGATCGATGATGAGTTGGCAGAGAAGTTGGCTGGCAACCGACTGTTTTCCAATGAATCAGGCGGGTATGGAACGGGATTGAGCGACGCGGTTTTGGCGACGGATGTTTGGACCAATGATTCGCCGCAGGAAGCGAC
>DNWZ01000753.1:0-175 GCA_003506095.1 Planctomycetaceae bacterium
CGCAACCTTGGAACGCATTCCAAAGCAACCTGGCCTGGCCACCCCGTGATACTCGTGCAATAAAGCCGGGCGGCTGCAACGGATTGCGATCAATTGTGCCAGGCGGGATTCAATCCGACCGTTGGAGACAACTGATCGCCAGAGCCGCCATCTGGCAAGCTTGGCAACGGACAGA